>JBHELK010000033.1:0-37370 GCA_046263085.1 Actinomycetota bacterium | reverse complement strand
ACGCGCACATCCGCGACCAGGGAACCCTTCCGGAGGACGTCGAGAACAAGCTCCGTCAGGCCATCGAGGAGTTCAAGGGCCAGTTCTCGCCCAGCGAGGGCGCGGCGCCGCCGAACGAGGCCGAGGCCGAGGAGCTCGAGGGCGAGGAGCAGGAGAAGCTGAAGCGCGTGCGTCGCAAGCCGCCGAAGGAAGGGGAGTAGCCGCTTGGGAGCGAAGCTCCGCGTCCTCCGCCGGCGGATCCGGGGGGTCCAGTCGACGAAGAAGATCACGAGCGCGATGGAGCTCATCGCGGCCTCGCAGATCCGGCGCGCCCAGCAGCGCGTCGAGCGGGCCCGGGCCTACGCCGACCAGATCACGCAGGCGGTGCAGGACGTGACCTCGAACGCCGACACGCTGGATCACCCGCTGCTCGAGCGGCGGGAGGACCGCAAGGCCGCCGCCGTGTTCGTGGCGAGCTCCGACCGCGGCCTCGCCGGCGCGTACAACGCCAACGTGCTGCGGATGACGGAGGAGCTGTTGCAGACCCTCCGCCACGAGGGCAAGGAGGCGAAGCTCTACGTCACCGGGCGCAAGGCGCAGTCCTACTTCCGGTTCCGGCAGCGCCCCGTGGAGGAGGTGTGGACCGGGTTCTCGGAGCGGCCGTCCTACGACCACGCCAAGGAGATCGCCGACACGATGATCCAGGCGTTCATCGATCACGAGGTGGACGAGATCCACGGGGTCTACACCGACTTCGTCTCGGCGCTCACGCAGCGCGCGACCGCCCGCCGGTTCGTCCCGCTGGTCGTGGAGGAGGTCGAGGAGGAGGCGCCGGAGGAGGCCCAGGCGCTCTACGTGTTCGAGCCGAGCGCGGAGGAGATCCTGGAGCGGCTCATCCCGCGGTACGTGGAGACGCGCGTGTTCGCCGCGCTCCTCGAGGCCGCGGCCTCCGAGCACGCCGCGCGGCGCCGGGCCATGAGCGCGGCCACGGAGAACGCGGAGGACCTCACCAAGACGTTGACGCGCGAGGCCAACCAGGCCCGCCAGACCGAGATCACCACCGAGATCATGGAGATCGTGGGAGCAGCCGAGGCACTCGAGAAAGTGGGGTCGTAACCGATGGCACAGGCAGTCGCGGCAAGGACGGACAGAGCCGACGGACGCGTGGTGCGCGTCATCGGCCCGGTGGTCGATGTGGAGTTCCCACCCGACGAGCTCCCGGAGATCACCTTCGCCCTCGAGCTCGAGCGGACGCTCGCCGAGGAGACCGACACGATCGTGTGTGAGGTCGCGCAGCACGTGGGCGGCTCGACCGTCCGGGCCATCGCCATGAAACCGACCGACGGCGTGGTCCGCGGCACGAAGGTGACGAACACTGGCAAGCCGATCTCGGTGCCGGTCGGGCCGAAGACGCTCGGCCACGTCTACAACGTGCTGGGCGAGCCGCTCGACGTGAAGGAGGTGGAGGCCGACACGTACTGGCCGATCCACCGCGATCCGCCGCGGTTCGAGGACCTCGAGGCCCGCACCGAGATGCTCGAGACCGGCATCAAGGTCATCGACCTGCTCGAGCCCTACGTGCAGGGCGGCAAGATCGGGATGTTCGGCGGCGCGGGCGTCGGCAAGACCGTGATCATCCAGGAGATGATCCACCGCCAGGCCGAGCAGCACGGCGGCGTGTCGGTGTTCGCCGGCGTGGGGGAGCGCACCCGCGAGGGCAACGACCTCTTCCTGGAGATGACCGAGTCCGGTGTGCTCGAGAAGACGGCGCTCGTGTTCGGTCAGATGGACGAGCCCCCGGGCGTGCGCCTTCGCATCGGGCTCGCCGCGCTGACGATGGCGGAGTACTTCCGCGACGAGCAGCGCCAGGACGTGCTGCTGTTCGTGGACAACATCTTCCGGTTCGTGCAGGCGGGCTCCGAGGTGTCCACGCTGTTGGGGCGGATGCCGTCCGCCGTGGGGTACCAGCCCACGCTGGCCGACGAGATGGGCGAGCTGCAGGAGCGGATCACCTCGACGCGCGGCCACGCCATCACGTCGCTCCAGGCGATCTACGTGCCGGCCGACGACATCACCGACCCGGCGCCGCACACCACGTTCGCGCATCTCGACGCCACCACCGTGCTGTCGCGCGCGATCTCGGAGCTCGGCATCTACCCGGCGGTGGACCCGCTCGACTCCACGTCGCGGATCCTCGACCCCCGGTACATCGGCGAGGAGCACTACGCGGTGGCCCGACGGGTGCAGGAGATCCTGCAGCGCTACAAGGACCTCCAGGACATCATCGCGATCCTCGGCATCGACGAGCTGTCCGAGGAGGACAAGATCGTGGTGAACCGGGCGCGCAAGATCCAGCGGTTCCTCTCGCAGCCGTTCTTCGTGGCGGAGCAGTTCACCGGCATCCCCGGCAAGTTCACGCCCCTCGACGAGACGATCAAGTCGTTCAAGGCGTTGACCGAGGGCGAGTACGACCACCTCCCCGAGCAGGCCTTCTTCATGGTGGGCGGGATCGAGGAGGCCGAGGCCAAGGCGAAGGAGCTCGGCGGCGAGGACGAGGGCAAGACCCAGGTCACTGTGGACAAGAAGCCCGGCGAGAACGGCGAGGAGCAGCAGGCCGAGGCCGAGACCGAGGACGAGACCGAAGCCGAGCACGAGGCCGAGGCCGAGGCGTAGGAGATGGCTCAGGAGGGTTCGAGCAGGCTCGAGGTGCACGTGGTCACGCCGGAGCAGGAGGTGTGGACCGGTGAGGCCGACTTCCTGATCGCCACGGCCATCGACGGCGAGATCGGCATCCTGCCGGGGCACGCTCCGCTGCTGGCCGCGCTGGATGTGGGGCGGCTCGCGATCGACACCGGCGGCGGGACCCGGGAGGAGGCCGCGGTCGACGGCGGATTCCTGCACGTGAAGGACGACCGGGTGGACGTGCTGGCGGAGCACGCGGAGATGGGCGGCGACGTGGACGAGCTCAAGGAGCGGCGCCGCGAGCGCGACGAGGAACGCTCCGAGGAGGAGTGAGAGTGGCCGACACGGCCCAGGCCCAGCGCACGCACCCCAACCTCGTCCGCAACTGGGGCACCGTCATGCAGACGTGCAACCCCCCGAAGGGGCGCGTCGACACCGTGTCGAAGTGGCTTGTTCTCACTCGCGCATGCGTCCAGCCCATGACGCTCACCGCGGCGGCGGTGGCGGGGCTGCTCGCGGTGCACGCCCCCGGGTTCAACTCGCTGCTCTTCGGGCTCGCCGCCGTTGGGATCGTCCTCGCGCACGCGAGCAACAACCTGATGAACGACCTGTTCGATCTGGACGTCGGCGCCGACACCGAGGACTACCCGCGGGCGCTGTACGCCCCGCACCCCGTGCTCTCCGGCATGATCACCCGCAGCGGTCTCCTGCGGGCCGCCGCAGTGGTGAACGCCCTCGACCTCGCCATCCTGGTGGCGCTGGCGTTGCTGCGGGATCCGTGGGTCCTGGCGTTCGCGCTCGGGGGCTTCCTGGTCAGCGCCGGATACGCCGCGCCGCCGTTGCGCCTGAAGAAGCACGGCCTCGGCGAACCGAGCGTGCTCCTCGTGTGGGGGCCGCTCATGGTCGGCGGCACGTACTACGCGGCCGTCGGCCATCTGCCGTGGCACGTCGTCGCCGACACCATCCCGTACGCCCTGCTCTGCACCGCGGTGCTGATGGGAAAGCACCTCGACAAGCTGGAGTGGGATGCCCCCAAGGGGGTCGGCACGCTCCCCGTCCTCCTGGGCGAACGGCGGGCCCGCGTCCTCACCCAGGCGCTGATGGCGGGGTTCTACGTGAGCATCGGCGCGCTTGCGGCGACCGGCGCCCTGAGCGCCTGGTCGCTCGTCGCGCTCCTCGGTGTCACCAGGCTCGTCCCGGTATGGCGGGTCTACTCGAAGCCGAAGCCCGACGGACCTCCTCCGGAGTATCCCGACTACCCGATCTGGCCCCTGTGGTTCACGGCCGCGGCCTTCGTGCACGCGCGGCGGGCCGGAGCGCTGTTCGTGCTGGGATTGGTGCTCGCGGCACTGCTTCCCGGCTAGGCGAACCGGGTATCCTCGAATCGATCCCATGGCCGACAAGCTCTTCATCGACGGCGGACGACGCCTGAGCGGCACGGTTGCCGTGTCCGGCGCCAAGAACTCGGCGCTGAAGCTCATGGCGGCCTCGCTCCTCGCGAGCGGGCGCACCACCATCCGCGGCGTGCCGCGCATCGTCGACTGCCTGACGATGGGGGAGGTGCTCGAGCATCTCGGCGCCTCGGTCCGGTGGACGGGCAACGACGTCGAGATCGACACGTCGCTGGTGGACTCGGTGGAGACGCCGTACGAGCTGGTCAGCCGGATGCGCGCCTCGATCATCGTGCTCGGTCCGCTGCTCGCCCGATACGGCCGGGCCCGCGTCGCCATGCCGGGCGGGTGCAACATCGGCGCTCGGCGCATCGACCTGCACGTCCGGGGCCTCGAGCGGCTCGGCGCCACGTTCGAGTACGAGCACGGCTACCTCGAGGCGAAGGCCGCCCGCCTGCACGGCACCATGATCTCCCTCGACTTCCCGAGCGTCGGCGCGACCGAGAACCTCATGATGGCCGCGGTGGCCGGTGCGGGAACCACCGTCATCGAGAACGCGGCCCGTGAGCCGGAGATCGTCGACCTCGCCGACTTCCTGCGGGGGATGGGCGCCCGCATCGAGGGCGACGGTGGGACCACGATCGAGATCGAGGGCGTCGACGCATTTGCACCCGTTGATCACCGCGTGATCCCCGACCGGGTCGAGACCGGGACGTTCGCCATCGCCGCGTGCGCCACCGGCGGGGACGTGTTCCTGGCCGGCGCGCGCCCTGACCATCTGGACATCCCGCTGTCGAAGCTCGACGAGGCGGGAGGGGCGATCCGAACCGACGCCACGGGCATCGCGATCCGCATGGATGGCCGCCCGCAATCGGTCGACGTGATCACGCTGCCGTACCCTGGCTTCCCGACCGATCTGCAGCCCCAGATGATGGCGATGCTCGCGGTTTCGCGGGGCCCCGGCAGCATCGTCACCGAGAACGTGTTCGAGAGCCGGTTCATGTTCGTGGACGAGTTGAACCGGATGGGCGCCGACATCCGCACCGAGGGACACCACGCCGTGATCCGGGGCGTGAACACGCTATCCGCCGCGCCCGTGCGCGCGCTCGACATCCGCGCCGGGGCCGCCGTCGTGATCGCCGCGCTCGTCGCGGACGGCACGACCGAGATCTCGAACATCTATCACCTCGACCGCGGCTACGAGGAGCTCGAGGCGAAGCTGGCCGGTCTCGGGGCGCACGTGCGCCGGGTGAAGGAGCGCTCGCCGGCGTACACGTGAGGCGGGCCCTGGCGATCGCCGCCGTGGCGACGCTGGCGCTCGGCGCGGGATCGAGGCCCGCCGCCGCTGTGGAGCGGCCGCCCCGCCAGGTCTTCCTGATCCTTGTCGACGGCACCACGTTCGAGTCGTTCATGCGCGTCCCGGAGTTCCGGGCGCTCGCTCGCGCCGGTGGCGCCGGGCTGATGAGCTTCCGGACCGTCCACGGTGACCGGGGGCCGGGAGCGGAGCTGACCCTCGGGACGGGGGTTCGCAGCGCCGTGCCCGTGTCGCGCGTGCCCGTGATCCTCTCCGGCGACCGGGTGCGGGTCGGCGGGCTCGGCCGGATCGTTGAGGCCAACGAGGACCGGTCCACCCCCGGCCTCCTCGGCTCGATCCTCGAGCATCGGGGCTTGACGGCGTGTGCCGACGCCAGCCAGGGCACCCTCGCCACGATGGACCGGCGGGGCACGGCCCGCCCCGGACCCGTCCCGGCGGGAACCCGACCGGGCTGCGACGTGTCGGTCGTGTCGCTCCCGGCCGGCGCCGGGCAGAGCGCCGGCGCCCTGATGCGTGGCGTCGTCGAGGCCGACGCCGTTCCCGGGGCCCGTCTCCTGCTCGTGGTGCTGCAGGCCGGGCCGTCCCCGGGCATGCTCGAGCGGCGGGATCAACTGTCCCCGATCGCCGTGGCGAGCGGCTCGATCTCCGGGCTGTTCGACCGGCGCCGCCCGATGCATTCGCTCACCTCGGACACGACGCGCCGGGACGGTGTGGTCTCCAACGAGGACGTGGCGCCGACGATCCTTTCGTTCCTGCACATCCCGGTCCCGTCGGAGATGAACGGCGAGCCCATCCGCCGCGTGGACGCCGGACCGCCGTTCGACCTGCACCGACGGCACCTGGAGCAGCGCAGGCTGACGGTGCCGATCCAGGTGGGGCTGGGGCTCGCGGAACTGATCGTCGGGTTGATCCTCCTGTTCCTCGTCGGCCGCAGACAGAGGATCCGCGGGAAGCTCGCCCGGCACGCCGGCGCGCTGCCGCTCACGATGGCCGTGCTCGGAGTCTCGGCCCTCGCGGCCGGAGGCCTGCCACGCATCTCCTACGCCTGGGTCGTCCCGTTCCTCCTCGTGGTTCCACTCGCGGCGGGGCTCGGCGCGATACGGCTGCGACGACGCGGCGCGCTCGTGCCTGCGGCCGCGATCGGCGCCGCCATCCTGGCGTTCTTCGCCGTGGAGGCTGTCGAGGGCTGGCCGGACACGCTCACCACGTTGTTCGGCGGCACGGCGCTCGACGGGGCCCGTTTCTACGGGATGCCGAACATCGAGGTCGGGCTGGTGCTCGGCGCCGCGTTGTGGCTGGCCGCCATCCTCCCCACGTACGAGGGGTTCGTCTGTCTGCTCGCGGCGGGCTTGTTCGCCGGCTTCCCGGATCTCGGCGTGAACTTCGGCGCCGCGATCACCATCTTCGCCGCCGCGGGGATGTGGCTGGCCGTCCGCACCCGCATGGGATGGCTGAAGGGGATCGCATTGGTGGTGGGCGTCACGGCCGCCGGCCTGGGCGCCGTGGTCGGCGCGAACCTGCTGTGGTCCGAGGCCCCCACGCACGGGGCCCGATTCGTCCACGACGCGCCGGGTCGGGGGTGGTCCGGGCTGTGGACGTTCGCCTCGAACCGGCTGCTGGTCGGATGGCGCCTCCTTGTCCACGCGCCGCTGTCGTGGGTCCCCGTCCTGGGACTCCTGCCGGCGCTGTGGTTCGTCCTCCGGCCGACCCCCACGTTGCGAGCGTCCTTCGACCGGTACCCTGCATGGCGCGACGCCGTGCTCGTCACGATCCTCGCCAGCATGGTGGCCTACGTCGCCAACGACTCCGGCGCGGCGGCCGTCGGCTGGGGCTTCGGGCTCGCCGTCGCGGGCATCTTCTACCTGCCGCTCGTGGAGGAGACGTGGAAACATCGCTGATGCCGCCGCCGCCGGCGCGGCCCGACGTGCCGACGGTGTCGTGGCGCTGGTGGGAGGCGATCCCGATCTTCCTGATCGGGTCGGTCCTCGCCGGGCTCGCGGCGGCCCCGGCCATCGCGATCGTCCACTCGAACAAGCTCGAGGATCTCACCCTGGCTCTGGCCGGTGAGTTCGGGATCGGTGGGACCACGTTCCTGTGGCTCTGGCTCTGGCATCGCCGGAGCATGGGGCAGATCGGCGTGCCCGAGCGTCCGGGGCGGGAGATCGGGGTGGGTGTGCTGGGCGGCGTCGGCCTGTACCTCGGCGGGGTGTTCGTGGTGGGCGCGATCGTCGTGTCCATCCTGCACCAGGCGTCGCATCACGTCGTGCACTCGCCGCGGCAGATCCCGAACCATCTGTCCGCGGGGCAGCTCGTCCTGGCCGGCATCACCGTCTTGATCGCGGCGCCCATCGCCGAGGAGCTCCTGTTCCGTGGGTTCCTGTTCCGCGCGCTGCGCGCCAAACACCGGTTCGTCTTCGCCGGCATCGTGTCGGCCCTGTGCTTCGGGGCCGTGCACTACTCGGGCGGGGCCTGGCAGAACGCGCTGCTGCTGCCGATCGTGATGACCTTCGTGGGGTTCGGCCTGGCCTGGCTCTACGAGCGCCGCGGCAACATCGTGGCCAACATGGCCGCCCACGCGACGTTCAACGTGATCGGATTCATCTTCATCGTCACCCTGAACACATGACGACCACGCCGATCGAAGCGGCTGCCGAGGCCGTCGCCCGAGGCGACGTCGTGGCCTTCACCGGCGCCGGCGTCTCGGCGGAGTCCGGCATCCCGACCTTCCGCGATCCCGGTGGTCTCTGGGATCGCTACGACCCGATGCGCTTCGCCACGTTCGAGGGCGTCGCCCGGGAGGCCATGGAGCACCCCGACGAGCTGGCCGGCTACCTCACGGAGATGCGCGCCGCCTTCGCCTCGGCGAGGCCGAACGCCGCGCACCTCGCGCTGGCCCATCTCGAGCGCGAGGGGTTGCTGATCGGCGTCATCACGCAGAACGTCGACGGACTGCACGGGGAGGCGGGGAACACCGACGTCGTCGAGGTCCACGGATCGCATGCCCGCCGCCGGTGCCTGTCCTGCGGCGCGCTCGAGGACGTCTCGCGCCAGGAGTACGTGGCCGGGCTCGATCGAACGATCCAGGCGCTGCGGACGGCGTTCGTCCCGAGCTACCAGTCGCTGCTGCCGCGCTGCCGTGCGTGCGGCGGCCCGGCCCGGCCGGATGTCGTGGCGTTCGGTGAGACGGTGCGCGACTTCCACCGGGCCGAGCGGCTCGCCGAGCGCGCGAGGACGCTCCTCGTCGTCGGCACATCCGGCGAGGTCTATCCGGCAGCCGCGCTCCCGGAGCACGCGCGGGGGTGTGGCGCGACCATCGTCGAGGTGGCGAAGGGACCGACGTCGATCCGGGCCGACGTCATGCTGGAGGGTGCGGCCGGGGCGATCCTCCCGCGCCTGGTGGACCTCGCGGTCCGCGCGCTGCATCCCGGGTGAGGAGGTGGCGGCGCGCCGAGCAACGGTGCTTTACTGCGCCGAGGAGGTGCCTGACATGGCGGAGTTTCCGAGCGAGGAATGGCTGAAGCTCTACGTCGAGCGGATCAACGCATCGGACGACTATCGCGAGGCCGCCGAGACGTGGGAGGGAGACATCGCCTACGTCTTCGAGGCCGATCCCGACCACGGCCTGTCGCAGGAGGTGTGGGCGTGGCTCGATCTGTGGCACGGCGAGTGCCGCGGCTCGAGGTACGACCTGCCGCCGGAGGAGGGCGAGAAGTCCCGGTTCATCATCCGGGCTCCCTACTCGCGGTGGAAGGAGGTCATCCGCAAGGAGCTCGACCCGGTCAAGGGGATGATGCAGGGGAAGCTGAAGCTGACCGGTGACCTGCCGACCATCGTGCGATACGTGAAGGCCGCCAACGAGCTCGTCAATCTCGCTCAGACGGTGCCCACCGAATTCGTCGACGAAAAGTAGGCGGGTCGGGGGGCCAGCGCAGCCGTGAAAGCTGTCGTCTTCGAGGAGGTCGGGAAGCTCGCGGTCCGCGACGTGCCGGATCCCGCGATCGAGGACCCGCGGGACGCCGTGGTCCGCGTCACGAGCGCCGCCATCTGCGGCTCGGATCTCCACTTCTACACGGGCAAGGCGCCGCTGTCCCCGGGTGACGTCATCGGGCACGAGGGGATGGGCGTGGTCGAGGAGGTCGGGCCCGGCGTCCGGCGGTTCAAGCCCGGGGACCGGGTCGTCATGTCCTTCGACGTCGTGTGCGGCGCATGCTGGTTCTGCCGGCGGGGCCAGACGTCGCTCTGCGAGCACTACCGCATGCTGGGCGGCGGGCCCTTCGGCGGCAGCCTCGGCGGCACGCAGGCCGAGCTGGTCCGCGTCCCGATCGCCGACGTCAACCTGCTCGGTGTCCCCGACGGCCTGGAGGACGAGCGCGCGCTGTTCCTGGGCGACATCCTGACGACCGCGTACTACGGCGCGGCGATCTCCGATATCCACCCTGACGACACGGTCGCCGTCATCGGCGCCGGCCCCGTCGGCTTGTTCGCGGCGCAGGCCGCGCAGGTCCAGGGAGCCGAACGCGTCGTGGCACTGGACATGGAGCCCGACCGCCTTGCGCTCGCGGAGAAGCTCGGGGCCACGCCGGTCAGCGTCAAGGACCGCAACCCGCAGTCCGCGGTGTCCGATCTCACAGGGGGCCGGGGCGCGGACGTCGTCATCGAGTGCGTGGGCAACGAGGCCGCGTACGAGACGGCCACCCGGGTGGTGCGCAGCGGCGGGATCGTCACCGTGGTCGGGGTCTACGTGAGCGAACAGCCGAAGATCCCACTCGGCGTGTACTGGACGCGGATGCTGACCATCAGGTTCTCGGGCATCTGCCCGATCCACGCCTGGTGGGAGCGCGCCATGCAGGCGGTCCAGTCCGGGGCGATCGATCCGCTCGCCATCGTCTCGCACACCCTGTCCCTGGACGAGACGCCCCGCGGCTACGAGCTGTTCGCGGCTCGGCAGGCGCTCAAGGTCGTGCTGAAGCCGTGACCGGGGAGACCCGGGTCGAGTACGCCGACGAGGAGCCGAACGGCCTGGCATCCATGCTCGGAGGCTTGATCGAGGCCAACCTGTCGAGCCATCCCGAGCGACTGGGCCTGCTGAAGCCCGCCGTCATCGGCATCCACTCGCCCGACGCGGAGGTCACCGTCACGATCGCCATCGCGCCGGGCCGGGTCCGCGTCCGGAACGGCCCGCCTCGCGCGAAACCCCACCTGTTCGTGACCTCCGATTCCCAGACCCTGATCGAGCTGTCGTCGGTGCCCCTTCGCTTCGGTCTTCCGGACTCCATGACGAAGGCGGGCCGCGAGGTCACGGCCAAGCTCCTCTCGGGCAAGCTCAAGGTACGCGGGATGCTGCTGCATCTCGGCAAGCTCGGTCGTTTCAACCGCCTGCTCTCGGTGCGTTGACGGATCCCGCTCTCGTGGCGCCGCCGCCCCCCGGCGCCGCCTCGAGGAAGCGGCGTCGGTGGCTCCCCGTCTTCGGCGTCGCGGCGGTGCTCCTCGTGGTGGTGCTGGGGGGCGAGATCACCCAGGGCGCGCTGGCCACGGAGCGAGGGGCTCCCGCCGGCGTGGCCGGCGTGGTCACCGTCCGGCCCCTGTCGGGGTGGCGGGTGGCCGGCCGGACCTCCGTGGATGGGATCCCCGATCTCCGGCTGACGCGGGGGAACGGCAACCTCGACGTGCTCGCCCCTTCCTCCTCCGCCGCGCCCGATGGGCTCGTCGACGCGTACCTGCATCAGATCCTGAGCCCGGCCGCGAGACAGCTCCAGGTCTCCTCCGTGCAGCGCGTGTCGCTCGGCGGGGGCATCGCCGGCGCTCGCGGGTTCTACATCGGGCTGTTCGGGGATCGCGCCACCCCGATCGAGGGGGAGGTCACCGCCGTCGTCGTGCGCGGCGCGGCCGTCCTGTTCGACGGCTGGGCGCCGAGCGGCGAGTTCCAGTACGTGCGGGGCGACGTGCACGCGATGATCGACGACGCGAGGTACGCATGAGCGCGCCGTCGGATCCGGCACGCGGATCGACGAGACCTCGGGCTCTGCGGATCGGCGAGCTGCGCTGGGGCCACACGACCTCGCTCTTCCAGCTGCGGGAGCCCGCTTTCTGGTTGTTCGCCGGGGTCCTCGTCGCCACGGGTGTCTCGGCGTTCAACGAGGAGTCGCTGTTCCACCGAGTCTCGGCGTCGGGCTGGGCGTTGTCCTGGGGTCTGCTCCTGCTCTACGCGATCCCGTTCTTCCTCGGCGTGTACTTCCTGGACCTCTACGAACGGGAGCCGCTCTCGCTGATGGTGGGGGCGCTGCTGTGGGGCGGCGTGGCGGCCACGTCGATGGCGGGGGTCGCGAACGAGCACTGGGGCGAGGTGGTGGCCAGGCTCGGGGGGCCGGAGTTCGCCAGCCGGTGGACGGCCGCGTTCACGGGGCCGCCCGTGGAGGAGACGTTGAAGGTCGTGGGCGTGGTGCTCATCTACCTGATCGCTCGCGACGAGATCGACGACATCATGGACGGATTCGTCTACGGCGCCCTGGTCGGCTTAGGGTTCGCCGTCGTCGAGGACGTCTTCTACTTCGTCGGCGTCTTCGGCGGCTCGACGCACGGCGTCCTCACCGGGTTCTTCCTCCGGGTCATCTCCTCCGGGTTATACACCCACGTCGTTTGGGCCGGGCTCTCGGGGGTCGGCGTGGCGTATTTCGTGTCGCGGCGCGACCTCGTTCCCTTGTCGCGGCGCATCGGCGTCGCGGGCGGGCTCTTCGGCTCGGCGGTGTTCGGGCACTTCCTGTGGAACTCGCCGTGGCTCACGTTCATCCCGAGCACGCCGTGGCACGGCGTGGACTGGCTGCTCGTGCCGCTCGCGACCGCCGTGAAGGGCATCCCCTTCCTGGCCTTCGTGGCGGCTATCCTCGTCGTGGCCCGCCATCGCGAGGAGCGGTGGCTGGCGATCGCTCTCGACTCGGAGGTCGGCCGGGGCGGCCTGACCGCCGAGGACCTGCAGCAGCTCGATCGCCCGGGCAAGCGCAGGCGGGTCCGCCGGAGCGTCCGGGAACGGGCCGGCGCGCGCGCGGGGGCCCTCGTCAAGCGCCTGCAGCGCGAGCAGCTCAACCTGGCCATGGTCCGGGCCCGCGTGACCTCAGCCGACGACCCCGACCTGGTCCGCCAACGCGAGTACTGCCGGTCGTTGCGCAGTGCGCTCGCCGCGATCCCGGGCGCGCTCCCGACGGTCTGAGGCGGCTTCCCGATACGCTTGGTCGATGGACGTGCAGACCCTGGTCGATGGCATCCTCGGCGGTGACCGACGCGCGGTGGCGCGTGCCATCTCCATGGTCGAGGACGGCGCCGACGGCCTCGCCGAGGTCTCTTCCGGCCTCTACCCGCACACCGGGACCGCGTACACGATCGGGTTGACCGGCTCGCCCGGCGTAGGGAAGTCCTCCCTTGCGGCGCAACTGGTTCAGGCTGTCAGGTCCCGGGGCCTGTCGATCGGCGTGCTGGCCATCGACCCCACCTCGCCGTTCACCGGCGGTGCCCTCCTCGGCGACCGCCTCAGGATGCAGTCCCACGCCACGGATCCCGGCGTGTTCATCCGGTCGATGGCAACGCGCGGCCACCTCGGGGGCATGGCGCTCGCCGCGCCGGAGGCCGTCCGCGTGCTCGACGCATCGGGCAAGGACGTGGTGGTCGTGGAGACCGTCGGCGTCGGACAGGCGGAGGTCGACGTCGCCACCGCCACCGACACCACGCTCGTCGTGGTCTCGCCCGGGTGGGGCGACGCCGTCCAGGTGGCGAAAGCCGGCATCCTCGAGATCGCCGACGTGTTCGTGGTGAACAAGGCCGATCGCGACGGAGTGGTGGAGGCCGCGCGCGACCTCGAGCACATGCTGAAGATGGGCGCCACGGCCGACTGGACCCCGCCGGTGGTCAAGACGAGCGCGGCCACCGGTGAGGGCATCGACGAGCTGTGGGACGCGATCGAGCGCCACCGCAAGCATCTCGAGTCGACGGGGGTGGGCAGGGAGCGGCGCCGGGCCCGCCTCCTGGCCGAGGTGGAGCAGATGGTCTCCGTGCAGGTGAAGGAGCGGGTGAAGGCGCTCGCCGCGGCCGATGCGTCCCTGATCGACGATCTCGACGAACGGCGCGTGGACCCGTACCGGGCGGTCGCTATGCTGGTGGAACGCGTGACGGGAGCGGAGCCAAGCGATGGGTGAATCCGGCGGACGATCGGAAAACTGGCGGGACCGGTACCGCAAGGCCGGCGAGCGCGACGTCGACTTCCAGACGCTCTCCGGCGAGCCGCTCGAGCCGCTGTACACGCCGGAGGACGTCGCCGACTTCGACTACGACCGCGACCTCGGCTACCCCGGCGAGTACCCGTTCACGAGAGGCGTGTACCCGACGATGTACCGGGGGCGGCTGTGGACCATGCGCCAGTTCGCCGGCTTCGGATCCCCGGAGGAGACGAACGCCCGCTACAAGTTCCTGCTGAAGCAGGGCCAGGGCGGCCTCTCCGTGGCCTTCGACATGCCCACGCTCATGGGGCGCGACTCCGACGACCCGAAGTCCGAAGGTGAGGTCGGCCGCTGCGGCGTGGCCACCGACTCGCTGGCGGACTTCGAGACCCTCTTCGACGGCATCCCGCTCGGCGACATCACGACGTCGATGACCATCAGCGGGCCGGCGGTGATCCTGTTCGCGTTCTTCCTCGCCACCGCGGAGCGCCAGGGCGTGGACTGGAAGGTCCTCGACGGCACGCTGCAGACCGACATCCTCAAGGAGTACATCGCGCAGAAGGAGTGGATCTTCCCACCCCGGCCGCACCTGCGGCTCATCGGCGATCTCATCGAGTTCTGCGCCAACGAGGTGCCGAAGTGGCACCCCATCAGCGTCAGCGGGTACCACATCCGCGAGGCCGGCTCGACTGCGGCGCAGGAGCTCGCGTTCACGCTGGCCGACGGGTTCAGCTACGTCGAGCTGGGACGCGACCGGGGCCTCGACGTCGACCACTTCTCGCAGGGCCTGTCGTTCTTCTTCAACGCCCACATCGACTTCTTCGAGGAGATCGCGAAGTACCGCGCCGCGCGCCGCATCTGGGCCCGGTGGCTCCGCGACCACTACGGCGCCCGGAACGAGGAGTCCCTCAGGCTGCGGTTCCACACGCAGACCGCCGGCTGCTCGCTCACCGCACAGCAGCCGGAGAACAACATCGTGCGCACCGCGGTCGAGGCCATGGCCGCCGTCCTGGGCGGCACCCAGTCCCTGCACACGAACGCTCTCGACGAGGTTCTTGCGCTGCCCACCGAGAAGGCGGCGCAGATCGCGTTGCGAACGCAGCAGATCATCGCGCACGAGACCGGTGTCACGAACGTCATCGATCCGCTCGGGGGCTCGTATTTCGTGGAATCGCTCACGAACACCATGGAGGAGCTGGCCGAGGAGTACTTCGCGAAGATCAAGGACATGGGCCGCGGCTCCATGCTCGAGGGCATGCTCGTGGGGATCGAGCGCGGGTACTTCCAGTCCGAGATCGCGGATGCGGCGTTCCGCGAGCAGGAGCTCTACGAGAAGGGGCGGCTGGTGAAGGTCGGCGTGAACGAGTTCGTGGACGAGGGCGAGGAGCCCATCGACACCCTCGTGATCGGCCCGGAGACGGAGCGCCGGCAGATCGACGCCGTGGGCCGGATGCGGACCGATCGCGACGCCGGCGCGGTCGAGCGGTCGCTGGAGGCCCTGCGCTCCGCCGCGGCCACCGAGGACGAGAACCTCATGCCGCCCCTCATCGACTGCGCCCGGGCCTACTGCACCGAGGGCGAGATCGTGGACGCCCTGCGCCGGGTGTTCGGGGAGTACACCGAGACCCCGCGTTTCTGAGCGAACCCCGATAGCCTTCGTCCATGCCCTCCCGACGAGAGTTCCTGGCCGGCGCCCTGGCGACGGTGGCCGTGGCCTGCACGGGTGGCAAGAAGGGCGGCGGACCGACGGCGCTCCCCTCGGGCGCGGTCTCGATCGACTCGCTCACCCGCGGCGCGCAGCAGCTTTCCCTGCTCGGGGTGGGCCCGGGAGCGCTCGGCGGCAGCCGCGATGACGCCATCCAGCGGGGGTCGCCGGTGCTCACCTTCGACCTGGCCCTCGCCCAGCAGCTGATCGAGGGTGGAACGCCGCAGGTGTACGTCGCACAGGACCCCGCCGGGCGTGCCTTCGGCCCGTTCAGCGGGTCGTGGCAGGCGTTCACGGGATACGAGAAGACGCACGACCGATCGCCGAAGTCGCCCATCCCCGGTGTGTACGCGGCGACGGTCCGCCTCCCGACGGAGGGCCTGTGGACCATCGCGGTCGTCGGTCCGGGGGGGCGGGCGCAGGGCGTGGGCGTCACCCACGCCTACGTGGGGGACCACGTCCTGGCGGCCGTGGGCACGAGGGCCACCTCGGTGAAGACCCCGGTCGCCACCACCGAGCACGGACTGCGTGAGATCTGCACCCGGCAGCCGCCGTGTCCGATGCACGCCCTCTCGCTCGACGACGCCCTGGGGAGCGGCAAGCCCACGGTGGCGGTGTTCTCCACGCCGCTGCTGTGCGAGAGCCGGCTGTGCGGGCCGGTCACGGACGAGGCCATCCTCGTGTCGCAGGAGGTGGGGGGGCGGCGCGCGAACTTCCTGCACATCGAGGAGTTCCTCCCGGGCCCCGACCTGAAGCCGGACGCGGGCACCCTTTCCCCCGCCTTCCGGGCCTGGGGATTCGTCACCGAGCCCTGGACGATCGTGATCGACCGGAAGGGATTCATCCGGCAGCGGTTCGAGGGCAGCGTCACCGCCGACGTCATCGACGCGACGCTGCGACCACTCTTGTAGGCTGGAATCCCGTGCCGAAACGAGGGAAGAACTGGAAGCCGCCGCCCCAACGGCGTCCCCCGACGCCCGAGGGGGCTCCTCCCACGAAGCGTGAGGAGCGCCGGCAGGAGGCGGAGCAGCGCAGGCTCGCCATCCGGCGGAAAGCCGCACGGCGTCGCCGCCTGCGCAACATCGCGATCGTCCTCGTCATCCTCCTCGCGGGCGGCGGCATCGCCGCATATGCGCTCACCCGCCCCACGCCGGTCTCGACGACGGCCACGGAGGGCAAGCTCCTGGCGAACACGGGCGCCGCCGACGCGGCGGGGTGCGGCGAGGTCAAGACCATCGAGCCCTATCCGGGAAGTGGCGACATCGACCACCGCCACGTCGACACGCTCCCGGCGCTCTCGACCTATCCGTCGCAGCCGCCGGTCTCGGGACCGCACGCGCCGATCCCGCCGGGGCCGATGCCGGCGGGCATCTACACCACGTCCCCGGAGATCGGCCGCATGATCCACGACCTCGAGCACGGCGCCGTGATCGTCTGGTACTCGCCGTCGATCCCCGACGAGCAGCTGAAACGCATCACCGACTTCTTCTCCAAGTCGGACGAGGAGGAGAAGGTGCTGGTCGCCCCCTACGACTACGACGAGGCGGGGGGCAAGCTCCCGCCGAACGACACGATGGCCCTCGCCGCCTGGCACCACCTGCAGCTCTGCCAGAGCCCCAGCCTGGCCGTGGCGTTCCAGTTCGTGCACTCCTACCGGTTCGACGTGCATCATCCCCGCCAGTACAAGGGCGACGCAAGGGAGCCCACCGCGGCGGTCTGACCCTCGCCCGAGGCTTGCGGCCTGAGGCCCTATTTGCATAGACTCTCTCCTGCAACTAGTTGCGAGAAGGGAGAGGGAGGATGGTCGGTCTGCTCGGCGCCGCGGGACGGGACTTCGGTTTCGGCCTGCTGATCCTGGGGTTCTGGCTCGGATTCCGGCACGGCATCGACTGGGACCACATCGCCGCGATCACCGACATCACCAGCTCGCAGGACGATCGACGCCAATCGCTGTTGTTCGGGACCCTCTACGCGCTCGGCCACGCCGTGGTCGTGTTCACGATCGGCGCGATCGCCATCCTCCTGGGGAGGAACCTACCGGCGTCGGTCGATGACTTCATGACCCGAGTCGTCGGCGTGACCTTGTTGATCCTCGGGGTCTACGTCTTCGCCTCGCTGATCCGCCACGGCCGTGATTTCCGGCTCCGCAGCCGGTGGATGCTGATCTTCTCCGGGGTTCGCCGCGGCATGCGCTGGGCCCGCGGGAGGGCTCGCTCGACTGCGGCGTCCTCCGATTCGCCGGCGGAGGGCGCGGTTCTCACGATGGACGGTCCGGACGCCGAGGCCATCGATCCCGCCCTGTGGCACCACGGCCACCACGGACGCGCCGGCCATCATCACCACGCGAGGCCGGAGCCCGACGACAGCTTCATGAACTACGGGAAGCGCACCGCCTTCGTCGTGGGGATGATCCACGGGGTGGGCGGGGAGACGCCGACGCAGGTGCTCATCTTCGCCTCCGCCGCACACAGCGGCCATGGGCTGAGCGGGGTGCTGGTGCTCCTGGCCTTCCTTCTGGGCCTCTTCTCGTCGAACTCCCTCATCACGGTGGGGTCCGCATTCGGGTTCATGAACGCAACTCGGAACTTCAAGATCTACGCCACCGTTGCCGTGATGACCGCGATCTTCAGCCTCGTGATCGGCACGATCTTCGTGTTCGGGAAGACGACCGTGCTTCCGGCGCTCTTCGGCGGTTGAGCGAGACCTACGGGGTCGGTTCTCGCGCGTCGTAGCGCGCGAACTGCGGGACCAGCAACGCGAGCACGCCGACTCCCGCGACGCACAGGATCCCGCCCGAGACCACTGCGAACGGCACGCTCACCAGCGCGCCGACCGCGCCGCCCTCGATGTCTCCGATCGAAGGCCCGCTGGCCACCACGGCGAGCTCGATGCCGGACAGACGGCCCCGCATGGCGTCGGGCGCCACGGTTTGCAGGATCGTCGTGCGGTAGATGCCGGAGACGAGGTCGGCGGCGCCCGCCACCGCCAACATGGCCAGGGCCAGCCACGTGATGCGCGAGAGGCCGAACCCGGCGATCGCGGCGCCCCACACCACCACGGCGACCATGCAGGCGAGGCCCTGGCGGCGGACATGCCTCGCCCGTCCCGACAGCAGTGACGCCACGAGCGCGCCCCCGGCGGGAGCGGCGTAGAGGAACCCGACGAGGGCGGGCCCGCCGTGCAGCACCCGCAACGCGAACGCGGGGAAGAGCGCCTGGGGCATGCCGAAGATCATCGCGTTGAGGTCGATGGTGAACGTCGTCTGCAGCACCCGGCGGCCCTTGAGGAACCGCAACCCCTCCAGCATGGAGGCGAGCCCGGCGCGCTCGGCCTCCTTCGCCGGCGGAACCGGAGCCATCGCGGCGACCGCAGCGGCGGCGACCAGATACGTCGCGAGATCGATCAGGTAGGTCGACGGGAGCCCGATGGCGGCGATCAGGACGCCGGCCACCGCCGGCCCGACCAGGGAGCCGAAGCTGTGCCCCGCGGTCTCGAGGGCGAACGCCGACGGCAGCAGCTCCTTGGGGAGCAGCCTCGCCGGCAGCGACCGGAACGCGGGGGACGACAGCGCATACGCGGCCGCGGAGAGCGTGGACACGACGTACAGCACCCACAGATGCGGATGCGCCAGGATGGCATTCAGCGCGAGCACGGCCGACAGTGTGGGCAGCGCGAGGTTGGAGACGAGCATGAGCTTCCTGCGGTCGACGGCGTCCGCGATGCTGCCCCCGAACACGGACAGCGTGAGCAGCGGCACGAGCCAGCACAGGCCGAGCAGTCCCACGGCGAGCGTGGAGTGCGTGAGCTGGAAGATCTGGAACGGCGCGGCCACCATCGTGATGTGGCTGCCGAGATCCGACACGAACTGGCCCGACCACAGCAGGCGGAACTCCCTCGACACCCGCAGCGGCGTGAGGTCCATCGCCACGTGCCGGAGCCGCGCGAGCGCGCCGCCGACGAGCCCCGGCCGCTCGATCGAGGGCGGCGGCTCGGGTGGGGGAGTGGCGCTCACTCCTGACAGGACTTGCAGACGCCGGAGATCGCGAAGTGCGTGAGGTCGGGGCGGAAGCCCCGGTGCTTCGTCACCAGGCGCTCGAGCGAGGCCGCCTCCTCGAGCGAGAGGTCGTCCTCTGCGCCGCACACGGAGCAGGTCAGATGGACATGTCCGCTCTCATCGGCATGGTGGTACTCGGCCCCGCGCTCCAGGTGCGAGTGGGAGATCATCCCGGCCTCCTCGAGCACGTCGAGCGTCCGGTAGATCGTCGACGGCGTGACGCCGGGCATCTTGGCCCGCACCTTGGCCGTGATGGCGGTGGCGCTGATGTGCCCGCGGGAACGCATCACCTCGCGCACGATGGCCTGGCGCTGCGGCGTCATCCGGAGCCCTCTTCGCTTCAGGAAGCCGAGCGCCTCCACCGTCGCGTCGTCGTCCACGGCCACGGGCCCCAATGTAGCACCTGCATCGGGTTGCAACAGCATCAGGGGGGATCGCCACGCTCGCGGCGGGGCGCGTTCTGGAAAGATAGCCCGCACCGTGACCTGAGGAGGGATCCGACGTGGGTGAGTTCGTGCGGCTCGAGGTCCAGGACGGCGTCGGCACGATCCGGCTGGACCGTCCGCCGATGAACGCGATCAACGACGACCTCACGCGCGACCTCGTGCAGGCCGCCACCGAGGCAACACTCGACGACGCCGTTCGGGCCGTGGTGATCTGGGGCGGCGAGAAGGTCTTCGCCGCCGGAGCCGACATCAAGCAGATGGCCGAGGCCTCCTCCCACCAGATGAAGGGCCGCATCAGCGGCCTGCAGGAGGCCTTCTCCGTGGTGGAGGACATCCCGAAGGTCACGATCGCGGCCATCAACGGGTTCTGCCTCGGGGGCGGCATGGAGCTCGCCATGTGCGCCGACTTCCGTTACGCCGCCGACGACGCGCAGCTCGGCCAGCCCGAGATCAAGCTGGGCATCATCCCGGGGGCCGGCGGCACGCAGCGGCTTCCGCGCCTGGTCCCGCTGTCCAAGGCCAAGGAGATCATCTACACCGGGCGGTTCGTGCCGGCGAAGGAGGCGGAGGACATCGGCCTCGTCGACGAGGTGTTCCCCTCCCCGGACGTCTACGAGCGCGCCGTCGAGGCCGCCCGCGAGTTCGCCAAGGGCCCCACCGCCGCGCTGCGCGCCGCCAAGGTCAGCGTCACGTGGGGATCGCGGGTCGACCTGCGCACCGGCCTGGTGATCGAGCGCGAGACGTTCGCCGACCTCTTCGCCACCGAGGATCAGAAAGAGGGCATGAAGGCGTTCGTGGAGAAGCGCCAGGCGGAGTTCAAGGGCAAGTGAGTCCCCGCCCGAAGAGGGTACCGAAGGTCGATCCGAAGACCGCGAACATCCTCTACCACGACGCCGCGGCCCGAAGCTACGACGACAAGTGGTCGATCTCCTTCGACGAGCGTTGCGTGTCCTACGTCCGCGATCGCGCCGAGCGCATGCTCCCGGAGGCCTCGTACGACCGCGTCCTGGAGATCGGCAGCGGCACCGGCTTCTTCCTGCTGAACCTGTGGCAGGCGGGGTTCGTGAAGGAGGCCCACGCCACCGACATCTCCCCCGGCATGCTGCAGGCCTGTGGCGAGAACGCCCGGCGGCTCGGCCTCGACGTGAAGCTCCGCACCGCCGACGCCGAAGGGCTCCCCTTCGAGGACGGGTCCTTCGACCTCGTGGTGGGCCACGCGTTCCTCCACCACCTTCCGGAGTGGGAGCAGGCCCTGCGCGACGTGCACCGCGTGCTTGCTCCCGGGGGCGCGATGTTCTTCGCCGGGGAACCCACCCGCCTCGGCGACCGCATGGCGGGCGTGATGAAGCGGGCCACCGCGGGCACGATGAAGGCCGTCCGCCGGGTCCGTCCCGCCCTGGTGAAGCCGCCCCCGCCCCCGCCGAGGACGGAGGACGAGCGCATCCTTCGC
This sequence comes from Actinomycetota bacterium, assembly GCA_046263085.1. GTDB lineage: Bacteria > Actinomycetota > UBA4738 > UBA4738 > JACQTL01 > JBHELK01. The sequence continues at coordinate 16,144 of JBHELK010000033.1, read as the reverse complement.
GACCTGGAGTTCGCCGTGGACCTGCACACCTTCGACCCCGCGGAGGTCGAGCGGACCTGCCGGAGCCTCGGCTTCACCAACGTCCGCACCGAGACGGAGGAGCTCACGTCGTCGCTCGTGGGGTGGGCCGTCCGCACCTTCGAGTCCCAGGTCCGCCCCGGTGCCCTCGGCGAGCGGTGGGGCCAGTTCGCGTACCGCTCCTACCTTCGCCTGTACGACCTCGATCAGCGGTACCTGTACCGGGTGATCCCGAAGCGCGCCTTCTACAACCTCCTGCTGTACGCGGAGAAGCCGGGCCTCGATCCGAAGGATGGCTGAGCCCGTCGACAAGCTCGTCCTCCGACTGCGCTATCTCTGGCACTTCAGGATCCGCAACCGCCACATCCGCACGCGGGGCATGGTGAACCTCGGGCGAGGGGCCGACGTGTACTGCCGCCGCGGCCTGGCGGACATGGAGCTCGGGGCCGACGTGTGGATCGGGGCGGGGACCCACATCCGCTGTCACGAGGGACGTCTGCGCGTCGGCGACCGCGTCGTGTTCGGTGGCAGCAACACGGTGAACTGCTATCTCGACGTGGAGATCGGCTCGGACTGCATCTTCGCCGACTGGATCTACGTCACCGACTTCGATCACCGGTTCAAGAGCACGACGATCCGGATCCAGGACCAGGGCATCGTGACGTCGCCGGTGCGCATCGGCGAGGACTGCTGGATCGGCGAGAAGGCCTCGATCCTGCGCGGCGCCGACATCGGACCGGGGTCGGTGATCGGGTCGCAGACGGTGGTGAAGGGGGATATACCTCCATACTCGGTGGCGGTCGGCACGCCGGCGAGGGCGATCAAGCGAAGAGGAGCGACGTGAAGGTCAGGCAAGCGAGCGCAGAGGATCTCCCCCAGCTCGTCTCGTTGTTCGAGGAGCTGGACCGGATGCAGCACGACTGGCGCGTGTTCACCCCCCGGCCGGGGTTCTACGACGAGGTTGCGGGGCGGTTCCGCGAGGCGCTGCGGGCCGACGATCGTGTCGTCCTGGTGGCGGAGGACGAGGGCGAGGTCGTGGGCATGGCGTACGCCGAGGTCCGCATCCCGTCGCGGTTCTCCGACGAGCGGGCCCTGGAGCTCTCGGGCGTGGTGGTCCGGGCCGGTCACCGCGGCCGGGGGGTCGGGCGGGCTCTCGTGGCCGAGGCCGCCCGCTTCGCCAAGGAGCAGGGTGTCGGCTGGATGGAGCTGAAGTCATTCTGGCCCAACAAGACATCCATGGGGTTCTGGAGCGCCCTGGACTTCACGCCTCGCGTGGTCCAGCTGGTCGCTCCCACGGCTGAGGCGCTCCGCCGGGCCGAGAAGAGCTGAGGGGGAACAAACCCCCGCCCCTTCCTGTTCGTAGTTGAGAACGAGCGAAGGGGTGGTCTGTGAGCAGCGACACCTACAGGGGCGAGCGGGTTGGTCAGCTTCCCCGCCGCAACCGGACCTACGACGCCGGGCGAACCTGCGCCGAACCGGGCTGCACGACCCGACTCTCCATCTACAACCGGGCCAGCCACTGCTGGCAGCACGAGCCGGTGCGGACGTTCGTCTCACGAGGCAAGCGCAAGCGGCGCGAGGCGGCCTAGGAGACATCACCCGGGGCCGGGCCCGGATTAGGCCAAAGGCTCATCAAGGGGGCCCCCGGGAGGCCGACAACCGGATTGAACGACCCGACAGGAGTCTCCCGCATGCACGCCACACAGGGCCCACCCCTCCGCGAGGCTGACTGCCCGTACTGCGAGCGCAAGGTCCTCGTGTACGAGCACCCACCGCGCTGCCCGTTCTGCGCGTGCCCCATCGAGGAAGAGCGGGTGGACCCGGCGCCGTACGACCCCGCCTAGGCCTGGTCGGAGCCCGGCGCCCCGCCCTTCAGGCGCTCGACGATCTCCTTCGCCTCGTCCATCCGACGCTCGTCGACGAACAGTCGCACGCCCTGCTCCCAGAGCGAGGAGAGCCAGCCCGGCTCCTTGTACCACCACACGATCCCGGCCTCCTCGAGCTGCCCGGCGATCGCGTTGGCCGTCTCGCGCGTGAACTGCCCGAGGTGCGCGGTGATGACGTCGGGGTCGTAGGGGCCGGTGTGCATGGGATCCCGGGCAGCCTACGTTCCCCGGCCCGGTCCCGCGAAGAAGGGATCGGGACGATCGCCACGAATCACACATGCATGCCCCGTCGCTCCGGCGTGCTCGTGGCCCTCCTGCTCGCGTGCGCCCTGGCTCCCGTCTCACGGGCGGGGGCCGACGTCGAGTTGGGCGCGGCGGTGGGGACGGTTCGGGGGGCCGAGGCCAGCTGGATCGTGCGCACCAGCGAGCACGCCGGAACCTGGTACCTCGCCTTCGCCTGGATCGTCGACGCGGCGTCGCCGGAGGGTCCCACGATGGAGGAGACGTTCGGGGGCGTGGGGAAGGGGACGTGCGCCTTCATGCCCCAGACCGGCGGCACGGCCTACGTCTGCTTCGCGGGGGTCCGTGAACGGCGGCTGGCCCCGGAGGAGTTCCAGCTCGATCTGGCAAAGGGTGCCGCCACGCTGCAGTTCCGGCGGGGCGCGTCGACCGACTCGGTCACGTGGACGAGAGGCTCCGCCGTTCCCCTCCCGGTGAACTACGCGACGGCGCAGAACGGCCAGGGCTTCACCATGGTCGTCGGCACCGCCGGGGCCTACTGGTCGGCGGCGGGCCGGGGGAAGGTGTTCGGCAGGGGGCTCGGGCAGAAGACCGGTCAGGCCTCCTCGGATCTGTTCGCCGTGGCCGACGCCGGCGCGCTGGAGTTCGAGGACGGGGGGCAGGGAGCCGATCGCGCCGACCGCCGTGTGGTGATCCGGGGGTTCATCGATGCATAGCCTTCGGCGCGCGATCTCGTGCGCCGTGCTCACCTGCGCGGTGCTCGGCGCCGCGCCGGGGATCGGACGGACCCAGCCGGTCGGCGGCGATGGGGGGCAATTCGCCTTCGCCGGCTGGGCGTTCATGTCGAGCCCGACCAGGGGCGTGTACTACTCCGCCGTCGTGCTCCGGGGCGTGTTCCGGAACACGGTCCAGAACACCGCGTACGTGGGCGTGGGGAGATGCCGGGGCTTCCGCGGCCACGACTTCTCCGTCGTCACGTGCTCCGCCGATCCGGACCCCCATCTGCTGGCACCAGGGGAGTTCGACGCCGATCCGTCGCTCTCCGATGCCACGCTCCGGTACGGCTCCGGTGCGGATGAGGTGCAAGTGGCGTGGAAGGGGCAGGGCTCCTCTCCGGATGTCTTCACCGGGTGGTTCGAGGACGGCCGGGGGCTCCAGGCCGGGGCCCTGGTGGCTGCGGACCAGTGGGCGACGGCGCGCGGTCATTTCGCGGGGCGCGACCTGGGACGCGGGCAGGGTCCCTTCGCGCTCGCCGTCCTCAGCGACGAGGCCACCGCGTGGGTGATGCCCGGCGCCGGACAACAGGCGGTGCGGATCGCCCCCGATGGCGTCGTCACGTGGAGGTTCCGGATCCCCATCCACGCCGGCTGAGCCCGGGGCCCTCAGCGCGCGACGGCGAGCAGGTCGAGGCTCCCCTCCGGCTCCCCGATCGTGAAGTGACGGGCTCGCACCAGCCCGATCCCGGTTCTGAGCTTCGAGTCCAGCTCCTGGAACGACCTCTCCATCAACCGATGCTGCAGGGAGCCCTCCCCCAGTACGTCGAGGGAGCGCAGGTAGATCCCGTGGCGGAGGCCCCGGACCTCGACGTGATCGAACGCCGATCCCAGCAGCGCCGCCAGCTCTCCGGCGGTGTACTCGTGCGTGTGGAAGGGGTTCCGGACGCCGCCGGGGGAGAAGGTGTCCCGGTTCGGGGTGGACACCACGAACGTCCCGCCCGCGGCGAGCGCGGCCCGGGCGACGGCCACGAAGCGCTCGGGACACCAGAGGTGCTCGACGACCTGCATGGCGACGACGGCATCGAACACGCCGTCGCGGAACGGCAGGGCGCATGCGTCGCCGCGGACCACCACGCATCCGTATCGCCGAGCGGCGTGCAGCGCGCTTGCCTCGTCGAGCTCCATGGAGACGACGGTCGCCGCGGCCTGCCGGAGCATGACCGAGCCGTATCCCTCGCCCGCCCCGAGATCGAGGACCCGTCCTCGAACGAGCCGGCGCACGGACTCGTAGGCCGCCTCGTGCCGGCGGAACCAGTAGTTCTCCGAGGGGATGCCCGGGGCGGTCCGTTCGCCCGTGAGCGGCAGTGGGTCCATCGATATATCGTTGCGCCGCTTAGGAAAGCGCGGGTTGGAGAGCGCAGGTCGAGGCCCTGGAGGAGATGACGGAACCGGTCTCGAAGACCTTCCCGGCCCTCCCCTCGGCTCTGTACCAGGTTCGCAAGTTCATCCGCGAGCAGGCCGAAGAGGGTGGCCTCTCCCCTTCGACGACCAACGACGTGATCCTCGCGGTCTCCGAGGCCTGCGCGAACGCCGTGCTGCACTCGGGAAGCGCCGAGATGGAGGTCGCCTGGTCCAGGGAGGGGGACTGCATCGCGATCGCCATCCAGGACGAGGGGATGTTCCGCCGCCGCGTCCCGCTCCCCGAGATCGAGCGCACCAGCGGCCACGGCATCCCGCTGATGATGGCGCTCATGGACGAGGTGGCGGTCAAGGAGGGCACGAAGCGGAGCCTCGGCACGCTGGTCACGCTGAAGCGCTGCAGCGGCCGATAACCGGCCACACCACTAGCCCTTCCGGCTCTTGATCTCTTCCGTGAGGGCCGGGACGATCTTCAGGGCGTCGCCCACGATCCCCAGGTCGGCCATCTTGAAGATCGGCGCGTCCGGATCCTTGTTGATGGCGATGATCCGCTTGGCCTCCTTCATGCCCACCTGGTGCTGGGTGGCCCCGGAGATGCCGACGGCGATGTAGACCTCCGGCTTCACGGTCTTGCCCGTCTGGCCCACCTGGTAGGAGTACGGCACCCAGCCGGCGTCGACGATGGCGCGGGTGGCGCCCACGGCGGCCTTGCCGATGGCCGCTGCGAGTTCGTCGATCAGCTTGAAATTGGCGGAGTCCTGCAGGCCCCGGCCGCCGGAGACCACGACGGGCGCCTCCTCGAGCTTGGGGCCCGTGGCCTCCTCCTCGTGGTGCTCGACGCGCTTCACCTTCCTGAGGTCCTCCGGGATCTCGACCTTCACGTCGACGACGTCGGCGCTGCCGCCGGAGGCCTCGGCCGGGAACGACTTCGGGCGCACGATCACGAGCTTGGGATCGGGCCCGCCGAGGGAGACGTCCACGATCTTCGTCCCGCCGAAGATCTGCGTCTGCGCCGAGTCCACACCCGTGATGTCGTTGACGTTGCTCATGAGCGTGGAGCCGGTCTTGGCCTGGAGGCGTCCCGCGATGTCGCGGGAGTCGTAGGTCATGGCGAACAGCACCATGTTCGGCTGGTGCTCCTGCACGAGCTGGTGCAGCGCGTGCGCCCGCGGCGCGTTGGGATGCTCGGCGTACGTCTCGTCGTCGGACGCGTACACGGTCTGTGCGCCGTACTCGCCGAGCGTCTGGGCCGCCTGCGTCGCGCCCGGCCCGAGCGCGACGGCGCCGACGCTGTCGCCCACCTCGCGCGCCTTCGTCAGCAGCTCGAGCGCGACGGGATGCGGCTTTCCGTCGGTCGAGACGTCCGTGTAGACCCACACCGTGGCCATGGTCAGATCACCTTCGCTTCCGACAGGAAGTCGGCGATCTTCTTGAATCCCTCGCCGTCGTCCTCGACGACCTCGCCGGCCGATTTCTCCGGCGCCGGGTTGATCGCCGTGACCTCCTGCGTGGGCTTCGCGTCGCCCATGTCGAGGTCCCCGGCGCCCAGTGTCTCGAGCGGCTTCTGCTTGGCCTGCATGATGCCCTTGAGCGTGGGGTAGCGGGGCGAGGTGGCGCCGGCCGTGACGGTCACCACGGCCGGGAGCTCGGCCTCGACCACGTCGTAGCCGACCTCGGTCTGACGCTCGGCGTGGAGCTTGCCGTCTTTCACCTCGAGCTTGCGCAGGAACGTCACCGACGGGACGCCGAGCAGCTCGGCGATGGTCATGGGGAGCGTGCCCGTGTAGCCGTCGGTGGACTCGACGCCGGCGATCAGCAGGTCGAAGCCCTGCTTCTGGACCGCTGCCGAGAGCGCGCGGGCCGTCACCAGCGTGTCGGCGCCCTTGAGGGATTCGTCGGAGACCACGACGGCCTTCGCCGCGCCCATGGACAGCGCCTTGCGCACCGCGGCGGTGGCGACGGACTCCGGGCCCATCGAGACCACCGTGACCTCGCCACCCTGCGACTCGGCCACCTGCAGCGCGGCCTCGACGCCGAATTCGTCGGTCGGATCGAGCGAGCCCTCCGCGCCCTCGCGCTTGAGCCGGAAGTCGTCGCCCATCTCGGGCACTCCTTCCGGGTTGGGAACCCATTTGGCCAGGACGACAACGTTCATACGGCAGTTACTCCTCGGTAGGTTGGGCGCGCGAAAGTCTACCCGAGCAAGCGCCGAGCCATGCCTGTTAGCCTCGTCGACGATGCCCTCGCGAGGATCCGTGTTGGTCGCCATGTCCGGCGGTGTGGACTCCTCCGTCGCGGCATGCCTCCTCGCGGAGCAGGGCTACGACGTTCTCGGGTCGCACATGAAGCTGGTGCACCTCGACGGCGTGGACCACGGGTGCTGCGGGCCGCGGGCCGAGGCCGACGCGGGCGCGGTTGCCGCCATCGGCGGGTTCCCGTTCGAGGTCGTCGACATGTCGGCCGAGTTCGAGGGCACGGTGCTCGAGGACTTCTTCGGCGAGCACGAGGCCGGCCGCACGCCGAACCCGTGCGCGCGCTGCAACGAGCACATCAAGTTCGGGGCCTTCCTCCGCAGGGCCGACGACCTCGGCATCGACTTCGTGGCCACCGGCCACTACGTCCGCACGTGGCGCGACGACCGGGGCCGGTGGCACCTCGGCCGCGGGGCGGACCCGAACAAGGATCAGTCCTACATGCTGCACATGCTCGGCCAGCGGGAGCTGGCGCGGTCGCTGTTCCCGGTGGGGGCCATGCCGAAGGCGGACACGCGGCAGCACGCCGAGCGGCTGGGCCTGCCCGTCGCGCGCAAGTCCGACTCCCAGGAGGTCTGCTTCGTTCCCGGTGCCGACCACGCCGCGTTCCTGACCCAGCACCGGCCGGACCTGCTGCGCACCGGTCCCATCCTCGACGCGGCCGGCAACGTGCTCGGGAGCCACGACGGGGCCTTCCGGTTCACGATCGGCCAGCGGCGGGGTCTCGGGGTCTCGACGGGAGAGCGTTCCTACGTCGTCGACGTCCGGGACAACCGCGTCGTCCTCGGCGCCGCGGATCTGCTGGCCCGCCGGGGTCTCCTCGCGGATCGCGTGTCGTGGACCGCGGGTATCCCCCCCGCGGATGGCCCCTTCGAGGCCGAGGCGCGCATCCGGTACCGGGGCCACGCGACGCCCGCGGTCGTCGAGCCGATGGCGGCCGGCGAGGTCCGGGTCGAGTTCAGAGGCCGGCAGCGGGCGGTGGCCCCGGGCCAGAGCGTCGTCTTCTACCGGGGCGACGAGCTGCTCGGCGGAGGCCGCATCACCGAAGCGATCCGATGAGGGAAGGGGAGCGCGGCCACCCCATCTTCGCCGCGTTCTTCGACCGGATGTCCCGCTCCGCCGAGAAGCGCGGGATGGCGGAGCTCCGCCGGGATCTCCTCTCGAGTGCGCGCGGCACCGTCGTCGAGATCGGTGCCGGAACCGGGCGGAACTTCAGCCACTATCCGGCGGCGGTCACCGAGGTCGTGGCCATCGAGCCGGATCCCAACATGCTGAAGCGGGCTCGCCCGGCCGCGGAGGAGGCCCCCGTGAAGGTCCGCGTGGAGCAGGCCACCGCGGAACGGCTGTCCCTCGACGACGACGTCGCCGACACCGTCGTGGCCACGCTCGTGTTCTGCACGATCCCCGATCCGGCGGGCGCGCTCGCCGAGATCCGCCGCGTGCTGAAGCCAGAAGGCCGGTTCCTGTTCCTGGAGCACGTCCGGGCCCAGCAGCGTCGGCTGGCCGCCTGGCAGGACCGGCTGCAGCCGGTCTGGTCGGCGTTCGGCGGCGGGTGTCACCCGAACCGCGACACGCCCGCCGAGATCGAGCGAGCGGGATTCCGACTCGAGCGGGTCGAGCGATTCGACTTCAGCCCGAACCTCCTGCTCGACCGGCCGCACGCACGCGGCGTGGCCGTCCCCTCGTAACGCCGCCAGGATTCCACGTTCCCGCAGGTCCCTGCCTGTATCCTCGGGTTGCTTGGCCGCCGGCGGGGAGTCCGTGTATGCCGCTGCTCAAACGCAAGACCGGTTCCTTCGAGCTGCAGGTCCAGGAGCTGCTGCTCCGGATCAGCGCGCCCGAGGAGTACTCCGAGGAGTGCCGGGCGGCCGCGCTCTCGGCGTGGGAGCAGCTGCACGCGTACTCGCTGCGCCACCCCGAGTTCCGCTCGAGCAAGACGCCGGTCGACGTGCCGGCGAACGCGCCGGCCATCGTCCGCGAGATGGCGGCCGTGGCGAAGACGGCCGGCGTGGGCCCGGCGTTCACCACACAGGGAGCGGTGTGCGAGCACGTCGGGCGGTTCCTGGCGACGCTCGTGCCGGAGGTCGTGGTCTCGACCGGCGGCGACTACTTCGTGCGATCGAAGAAGCGGATGAAGCTCGCGCTGTACCAGGGGCAGGCGGCGGGCGGGCTGTCGGTGGTCGTCGACCCGAAGCGGGGGACGCAGGGGGTGTTCACCAGCGTGGGACGCATCCGCCTGCCGGCCCAGAGCGTGGACGGGCTCGCCGTCCTGGCGTCGACGACGATCATGGCCGACGCCGCGGCGGCGGCGGCGATGGCCATCCTCTCGCGCCCGAGCTCCTTCCGGACGGCGTTGACGTTCCTGCGCAAGCTCGAGGGCGTGCAGGGCGCGGTGGTCGTGCAGGGCAGGCGCATCGGCGTGGCGGGGGCGGTCGAACTGGCCGCGTAGACTCAAGTTCCATGGCCGGAGAGCGGAAGCTCGCCGTTGCGAAGCGTCGCGTCGAGGAGCTGCGCGAGCAGCTGAACCACCACAACTACCGGTACTACGTCCTCGACGACCCCGAGGTCTCCGACGCGGAGTACGACGAGCTCATCCGCGATCTCCGCGCGCTGGAGGACGAGTTCCCGGAGCTGATCACACCGGACTCCCCGACGCAGCGCGTCGGGGGCTCGCCGGCCGACCTGTTCGCCCCCGTCGAGCACCGGGTCCGGATGATGTCGCTCGACAACGTCTTCAGCCAGGAGGAGCTGGAAGCGTGGGGAAAGCGGGTCGAACGCTCCATCGGAGCCGGCGCGCGCTACGTGTGCGAGCTGAAGATCGACGGTGTGGCCGTGGCCCTCACCTACGAGAGCGGTGTGTACGTGCAGGGCGCCACGCGCGGTGACGGCGAGGTCGGGGAGGACATCACGGCGAACATCCGCACGGTCCGGGCCGTGCCCCAGAAGCTCCGCCTGAAGAAGCCGCCCGCCGTCCTCGAGGTCCGCGGGGAGATCTACCTCCCCGTGAAGGCCTTCGAGAAGCTGAACGACGAGTTGCTCGAGAAGGAGCAGCGACCGTTCGCCAATCCCCGCAACGCCGCTGCCGGCTCGCTCCGCCAGAAGGATCCGCGTGTCACGGCCTCCAGGCCGCTGCGGCTGTGGTGTCACGGGCTCGGCGTGGCCGAGGGCAAGCGGTTCCGCGCGCACTCGGAGTCGCTGGAGTGGCTGCGGGAGGCCGGGCTCCCCGTCGACCCCAACATCGAGGGTGTCGACACCCTGGACGAGGTGCATCGGTACGCCACCCACTGGCAGCAGCATCGCCACAGCGTCGACTACGAGATCGACGGCTGCGTGGCGAAGGTGGACCAGATCGTCTATCAGGAGGAGCTCGGCGCCACGTCGAAGGCACCCCGGTGGGCGATGGCGTACAAGTTCCCGCCCGAGGAGCGCACCACGCTCCTCGAGAACATCTTCGTGCACACCGGTCGGACGGGCGTCGTCACCCCGTTCGCGGCGCTCGATCCGGTGTTCGTGGGCGGCGTCACGGTCCGGACCGCCACGCTCCACAACCAGGACGAGATCAAGCGCAAGGACGTGCGCCCCGGCGACACCGTGATCGTGCGCCGTGCCGGCGACGTGATCCCCGAAGTGGTGGGACCGGTCATCAGCAAGCGCCCGAAGAACGCGAGGCTCTGGCGGTTCCCGAAGAAGTGCCCGTCGTGCGGCACGCCGCTCGTGCGGCCGGAGGACGAGGCCGCCTGGCGCTGCCCGAACAAGCGCGGATGTCCCTCGCAGGGCATCGAGTGGCTGTTCGCGTTCGCCTCGCGCGGCGCCATGGACATCGAGCACCTCGGGTACAAGACCGGCCAGATGTTGATGGACAAGGGATGGGTCGAGGACCCCGGCGACATCTACTCCCTCGCGCGCGAGCAGCTGGCCTCGCTCCCGGGATTCAAGGAGAAGTCGATCGAGAACCTGGTGTCCTCGATCGAGGGGTCGAAGGACCGCCCGCTGTGGCGACTGCTGGTCGCGCTGAACATCCGGCACGTCGGCTCCACGGTGGCGAGGGTGATCACCGAGGCGTTCCCCTCGATCGACGCGTTGCTGGACGCCACGGAGGAGGACACAGCGGCCGTCGAGGGCGTGGGACCGATCATCGCGCGCAGCGTCGTGGAGTGGTTCGCCGACGAGGAGAACCGCGCGCTCGTGGAGAAGCTGCGGAACGCCGGCGTGCGCATGCAGGACGAGCCGCGCAAGGCGCCGGCGAAGGGCCCATTGAGCGGCACGACGATCGTCCTCACCGGCGGGCTCGAGTCGATGTCGCGCGACGAGGCCACGGCCGCGGCCGAAGCGGCCGGGGCGAAGGTCACCTCGTCGGTGTCGAAGAAGACCGATTTCGTGGTGGCCGGGGACGATCCCGGCTCCAAGTACGACAAGGCGGTGCAGCTCGGCGTGGAGATCGTCGACGAGGCGGGGTTCCTGAAGCGGCTGGCGCGGTAGCGGTGAGCGTCCCATGAGCCTGGAGCGGCTGCCGCCGGATCTGGCCCGTCGGTAGCGGGGGAGGATTCGCGTCGGCGGCCGCGAATCCCAGGGGAGGAGGCGCCGAGAGGCGCGCTCGACCGACCACGTCAGAGGAGGACCGACGGATCATGGCTCTCGTTCGGAACCGCACCGGAAGACTCGTCACCGCGCTCTCGCTCACCGCCGCGACCGCCCTGGTCGCCACGATGCTCTCATTCTCGGCCTCGCCGGCCGGGGCGGAGGACGTCGTCCATCCGCTCTCCTTCGGCGCCACCGTGGTCCTGCCGCAGTCCGGCTCGACCGGATCCGCGTCATCCACCTGCTACAACCCGTGCGGCGAGCCCTCGATGATCGTGGGGCCGGACAACACGGTGTATGTCTCCACCCCCCGGACCCTCCTGGTCTGCTGTAACAGCAAATCGAGCCCGGTGTGGAAGTCCACCGACGGCGGTACGACGTGGTCGAACCCCATCTTCCCCTCGGCGCCGGCAGCCCAGGCCAATGCGTTCACCGGGGGCGATACCCAGCTCGCGGTGGACAAGCGCGGCGTGGTCTACGAGGGCGAGCTGTGGCTCGGGAGCGACTCCATGTACATCAGCGGTGACAAGGGCGCGACGTGGAGCTGGTCGCCCGTGTCGCACGACGTTCTCGACGACCGCGAGTGGCTCGTGTACGCGGAGAAGGAGGACGCGATCTACGGCATCTACGACGCCATCAAGGGCCTCGAGGTGATCAAGATCCCACTGACGACGCCGCTCGGATCCGACGCTGCCCGCGTGGCACCCATCGAGCGGCTCGCGGTGCCGGAGTGGAACGACTGCCCCGGCATCCTGGCCGGCCCGTGTGTGGGAAAGCCCTCCCAGATCCCGGACGAGGTGAACGGCGTTCCGGTGCTCGCCGGCCTGACCTCGCCAGGGCGTCCCGCCGTGGACCAGCGCGACGGCACCGTGTACTTCCCGTTCCCGTACCAGGTCGCCGGGAAGGGGATCGGCATCGCGGTCACGACCGACGGCATCAACTTCCAGTACCGCTACGTGACGGGTGCAGGCCGCGGGAGCTTCGGCGACACGGGGAACGACTTCCCGGTGGCGGCGGTCGACGCTGCCGGCAATCTCTACATCGCGTGGTCGGAGAAGAAGGGGAGCGACTCCACGATCTATCTGTCGACGTCGAAGGACAAGGGCGTCACGTGGTCCGGTCCCTTCGCCGTCAGCGACGGCGTGAGCGGCACCGCGATCTTTCCCAACATCGTTGCCGGTGCACCCGGCCGCGTGGCCGTCTCCTGGTTCGGCTCGCCCGACGTCGGCGACCCCAACGCCATGCCCAATGCGGTGTGGGATGTGGACGCCGCCGTCACGCTCGATGCACTCGACGCCCAGCCCACGTTCGACGTGGCCGCCGTGAAGACGCAGTTCCACAAGGGGAACATCTGCACGCACGGCTCCGGGTGCACGTCGGACGATCGCAAGCTCCTGGACTTCTTCGACATGCAGCTGGACCGGACGAACGGGGCGCTGCTCGTGGTGTACGCGCGAGACAAGGCCGGGCATCCCGGCGCCACCGGCACCGACATCGCGTTCAACCGGCAGACCGACGGCTGCAGCCTCACGCAGCCCGGTGTGTACCTCGGCCCGGGTACCCCGGCCAGCCCCGGGACCCCGCCCACGTCCTGCTGAGTCCCGAAGTTGACGCTTAGATAAGTATCGGCTTAAATCTGGGCCGTGGAAGCGGCCCTCAGGGCGATCGCTGAACCGCACCGCCGGGAGATCCTTCGTCTCGTGCGGGATCGCGAGCTGCCGGCGGGGCGGATCGCCGAGCACTTCGAGGTGTCCGGACCCGCCGTCTCGCAGCATCTCCGGGTGCTGAAGGAAGCCGGGCTGGTGACCGAGCGGCGAGAGGGCACGAGACGCCTGTACCGGGCCCGCCCCGAGGGTCTTGGCGAGCTGCGCTCCTTCCTCGAGTCGTTCTGGGACCGCGAGCTCACGTCGTTGAAGCACGCGGCCGAGTGGGAGCAGAGGAGGAGGCGACGTGGCACGAGAGGCTGAGCGGATGGAGGCCGGGCCGGCCATCGAGCGCGAGGTGCGCATCGAGGCCAGCCCGGACATCGTGTTCGAGCTGCTGACCGATCCCGAGCAGTACGTGCGGTGGAAAGGCCGCGCGGCTCGACTCGACGCGCGGGCCGGCGGCGAGTTCCGGGTCGAGATCAACGACCAGGCCACGGCGGTCGGAGAGTATCTGGAGGTCGATCCGCCGAACCGCGTCGTGTTCACCTGGGGGTGGCAGGGCAACGACGCCGTGCCCCCCGGTTCCAGCACCGTCGAGATCACGCTCGAGCCCGACGGCGACGCGACGATCCTGCGGCTCGTCCACAGCGGCCTGCCGGCTCCGGCGGTGGGCGAGCACACGCAGGGCTGGGACCACTACCTCGGCAGGTTGGTGAAGGTCGGTGCGGGACGGGATCCCGGACCGGACCCGCATCAGAGCCTCGACGTCTAGCCGGGGGGACCCGGAGAAGGAGCGGAGCGATGGGACGGAAGGTCGTGCACTTCGAGATCCACGGGAAGACGGATCTCCTCAACGATTTCTACAAGGACCTGTTCGACTGGCACATCGACACGAACAACCCGATGAACTACGGGATGGTCGACACCCACGGGGGCGAGGGCGGCATCAACGGCGGCATCGCCCCCGACGACGATCCCTGGGTCACGATCTACGTCGACGTCGACGACCTGCAGGCTGCGCTCGACAAGGCCGAGCAGCTCGGCGGAAAGACGGTCATGCCTCCCGCCGAGGTCGGGCCTGTGTCGCTGGCGTTGTTCACCGACCCCGCCGGCAACCGCGTCGGCCTGGTCAAGGGGATGTAGCCGGGGCGGGGCTCCGGCCTCGCCCTATGATGGCGGCGTGCCCGTCGAGATCGACATCGACCATGTCGCGCGCCTCGCGCGGCTGGAGCTCACCGACGAGGAGAAGGCACGGCTGCGCGAGCAGCTCGGGGTGATCCTCGAGGCAGCCGCACGCGTCCAGGAGGTCGCGGCGGACGACGTGCCCCCGACCTCGTACGCGATCCCGCGCTCGAACGTCCTTCGCCACGACGAGCCGAAGCCGTCGCTGCAGCGCGAGGATGCCCTTGCCGGCGCGCCCGAGGTCGAGGCGGACCGCTTCAAGGTCCCCAGGATCGTGGAGATGGAATGAGCGACGAGCTCTGCGATCGGACGGCGTCGGAGCTCGCGGGGGAGCTCGCGGCCGGCGACGTCAAGGCCTCCGAGATCGTCGACTCGTGCCTCGAGCGCATCGACGCCGTGGAGGAACGCGTGAAGGCGTTCCTGAAGCTCACCCCCGACTTCGCGCAGGAGCTCGCCGACGAGGCCGGGGGCCGGTTCGCCGCCGGCACCGAGCGCAGGGCGGTCTCGGGCATCCCCATCGCCCTTAAGGACGTGTTCACCACCCGCGGGATCACCACCACGTGTGGGTCCAGGATCCTGCACAACTACGTGCCTCCGTACGACTGCACGCCGTGGGCGCGCCTCAAGGCGGCGGGCTCCGTGCTCCTCGGCAAGACGAACTGCGACGAGTTCGCCATGGGCTCCTCGGGTGAGAACAGCGGGTTCTTCGCCACGCGCAACCCGTGGGACCTCGATCGGGTGCCGGGCGGGTCCTCCGCCGGGTCGGCTGCAGCGGTGGCCGCCGGCGAGGCCATCTGGGGCCTCGGGACCGACACCGGAGGAAGCGTCCGCCAGCCGGCCTCGCTGTGCGGTGTGGTGGGGCTCAAGCCGACCTACGGGCTCGTCAGCCGCTACGGCCTGATCGCCTTCGCGTCGTCCCTCGATCACGTGGGGACCTTCACCCGGAGCGTCCGCGACGCCGCGGTCCTGTTGTCGCGCATCGCAGGGCGCGACGAGATGGACGCCACGAGCCTCGACGAGAAGCCGCAGGACTACACGGCCGCGCTCGTCAACGAGGACATCCGGGGGCTGCGCGTCGGGGTCATCGAAGGCACGTTCGGCGAGGGTGTCGAGGCTGGGGTACAGCGGGCCGTTCGTGAGGCCGTGGACCGGCTGGAGGGGCTCGGCGCGGAGATCGGCGAGGTCTCGTTGCCGAACGCCGAGTACGCGCTGTCCGCCTACTACCTCATCGCGCCCTCGGAGGCGTCGTCGAACCTCGCGCGCTACGACGGCGTTCGCTACGGCCTGCGCGAGGCGGGGGCGAAGGACATCGTCGAGATGATGACCACGACGCGCGGGCGGGGATTCGGGGCGGAGGTCAAGCGCCGCATCATCCTCGGGACGTATGCGCTCTCGGCGGGGTACTACGAGGCGTACTACGGCCAGGCCCAGAAGGTCCGCACGCTCGTGATCCGCGATTACGAGCGCGCGTTCGAAGGCTTCGACGTGCTGCTGTCGCCGACGTCACCGACGACGGCGTTCCGCATCGGCGAACGGGTGGACGATCCGCTCGCGATGTATCTCTCGGACATCTTCACGATCCCCGCCGACCTGGCCGGTGTGCCGGCGATCAGCGTGCCCTGCGGCATGGACGACGGCGGACTGCCGGTTGGACTCCAGCTGACCGGCGGGGTGCTCGGCGAGGGCACGCTGCTGCGCGTGGCCCACGCGTTCGAGCGGGACCTAGGCCGCGCCTTCGTCCCGCCCCTCGTCGCGGATCTCTGAGGTCTCCTCGGGCGCAGACGCCGGCTCGCCGGCCGGCACGACGCGCGCCGTGACGATCAGGACCACGGCCAGGACGATCACCCCGCCGCCCATGAGGGTCCGCGTCGTGATGGCCTCGTTCAGCAGGAGCCAGCCACCGAGGACCGCGATCACCGGGTTCACGTAGGCGTAGGTGGCCACGAGCGACGTGCGCGTGTTGCGCAGGAGCCACACGTACGCCGTGAAGCCCACGAGCGACCCCAACACCACGAGATACCCGAGCGACCACCACGACTCGGCCGAGAACCGGGACAGATGGACGTGGCCGCCTTCGCCGAAGGCCAATCCGGCAGCGGTGAGCAGGATGCCGCCCGTGATCATCTGCATGGCCGTGCCCACGATCGGTTTCGAGGGCAGCGGCGCGTGCCGCGAGTAGAGCGAACCGGCTGCCCACGAGAACGAGG
>JBHELK010000032.1:0-44533 GCA_046263085.1 Actinomycetota bacterium | reverse complement strand
GCGTTCGTCATCGTCACGGAGCTCCCGGCCGGCGCCAGCGCGACGCCCCACTGACCGAGGCGCTTGCGGCCCTTGTCCACCTGGATCACCACCTCGCCCGCCACCACGGTGAACACCGCGTCGGATCCGGGATCGGCGATCGGCCCGAGCTGCTGGGCTCGCTCCAGGCAGATGAGCTCCGACCACACCCGGCCGGTCTCCAGGACCGGGCGGTGCGCCGGCCCGTCCTCGGAGAAGGCCACCAGGTCTCGAAGGTCCCGCGTCTCCACGGTGACGAAGCCTATCGGGCCGGTTCCCGTCCCTGGACGAGGTCCGCAGAACGCGCACTAGACTGAGTGCTTCCGAGCCTGCGAGGAGTCCGAGCATGCCCAAGCTGACCTACCAGACCGGTTCGCCGGCCGACGTCGACGCCGACGTCGTCATCCTCCCGATGTTCGAGGGGCCCGAAGCCGGGCCGGGGGTCAAGGACGCCGGCGACGCGCTCGGGACCGACCTCGTGGCGCTCTACCGTTCCAACAAGCTCAAGGGGAAGGTGGGGGAGGCGCTCACCGTGCCGACGCTCGGCGGGCTTCCCGCCGCCACGCTCCTCCTCGTTGGGCTCGGGAAGCGCTCGGAGCTCACGGCGGACAAGCTGCGCCGGGGGATCGGGAAGGTCGCCTCGAGGGTGTCGCGCTTCGAACGGGTCGCGACGACGTTCCCTCAGGTGTCGCGTCCGTCCGACGGTGCGATGGAGGCGACGATCGAGGGCGTCCTGCTGGGCGCCTATCGCTTCGATCGGTACAAGGGGAAGGGAGCCGACCCGGATTCCAAGCCCGCGCTGCGCGAGATCGTGCTCCTCGGGTCGTCGCGGCAGGACGGAGCGAAGGAAGCGATCGGCCGGGCCACGATCATCGCGCAGTCCGTCGCGTGGGCCCGTGACCTGGTGAACATGCCGGCGAAGGAGGCCACCCCGGAGTACCTGGCCAAGGAGGCGCAGCGAGTGGCCAAGGAGGCCGGCCTCAAGATCAAGGTGTGGAGCCCCGCGGAGCTGAAGCGGGGAGGCTTCGGCGGCATCCTGGGCGTGGGGCAGGGGAGCATGAATCCCCCGCGGCTCATCGAGCTCTCGTATCAGGGCGCCGGATCCGCCCGGCCCTACGCCATCACCGGCAAGGGCGTCACGTTCGACTCCGGCGGCCTCTCGATCAAGCCGGCCGGCGCGATGGAGTGGATGAAGGCCGACATGGCCGGCGCCGCCGCCGCGCTGGCCACGATGCGCGCGATCGGCCTCCTCCGGCCGAGGATCAACGTGATCGCCGCGATCCCATGTTCGGAGAACCTTCCGTCGGGATCCTCGATCCGCCCCGGCGACGTGCTCGTCCACCGGGGGGGCAAGACCTCGGAGGTGCTGAACACCGACGCCGAGGGGCGACTCATCCTCGCCGACGCGCTCGCGTTCCTCACGGAGCAGAAACCGGTCGCGGTCGTGGACTGTGCCACGCTGACCGGAGCGGCCGTCGTCGCGCTCGGTGACGACATCACCGCGTTGTTCGGCAACAACCAGGCCTTGACGCGCCAGGTCCTCGCGGCGAGCGAGGCCGTGGGCGAGCCCGCGTGGGAGCTGCCGCTCTGGGATGACTACCGCAAGCTCATCGACTCGCCGATCGCCGACGTGAAGAACACCGGCCCCAGGGGCGGAGGGGCCATCACGGCCGCGCTGTTCCTTCGGGAGTTCGTGGGCGACGTGCCGTGGGTGCACCTCGACGTCGCGGGCGCCGCGTACTCGGAGACCCCCGGGGACTACTGGCCGAAGGGTGGGACGGGGATGCCGGCCCGAACCCTCATCCGGTGGCTCCTGGACCGAGCGGGCGACGGCCGGGCCAGGCGAGCCTCGGGCAACGGCAGCCGCGCGAAGGCCGCCACCTCCCGGACCCGCTCCGGAGCCGGCCGGCCGCGCAGCACGGGCGCGGCCCGCAAGACCCCGGCCCGCAAGACCACGGCGAGGGAGACGGGGACCGGCTCGCGGACGGCCGCACGGGGCCGCGGGCGCCGGTAGGGCTCAGCGCCGGGTCGACCCCTGGACGTCCTGCTGCTGCAGGCCGTCCGACGCGCGCGTCCCCACCGCGAGCAGCACGTCCCGGAAGTCGTTGATCTGCGCCGGGAACCGCTCGGCGTAGACGGCGCGGGCCCGTGCGAGGAACCGGTTCCAGCCCTCCTCGCCCAGCATGTTCCTGATGAACCGGCCCGCGGCGCTCGTCGCCCGGTGGACGAGGTAGTCCTCGAGCGCCATCTGCACGCGGTACTCGCGCGCCTCGACCCGCACCGGGTGCAGCCCGGCGTCCCGCAGCGTCTCCTCGAAGCTGTGGCGGTCGGCGAAGCGGTCGTTCCACGGCATCACGCCCTTGATCGCGTCGTCGAGCAGCTCCTGCCCGACGGCCTCCTCCGCCAGCTCGCGCCAGGTGCGCTGGAACTCGTCCTGTCCCTTGCCCCACCACGACAGCGCCAGATGTCCTCCTGGCTTCAGCACGCGGATCATGTCGAACAGCACCGTGTCGTACTTCGGTACCAGCGCGATCAGGAAGTTCGCCGTGACGACGTCGAACGCCTGGCCGCGGAAGGGGAGGTCGATGGCGTCGGCGGCCACGTAGCGCGCACCCGGGCGCTTCCTCGCGCCCACGCCCAGCATGTCGACGGAGAGGTCGGCGCCGACGACGATCCCTCCGGCACCCACCGCATGCGAGGCCGCCTGAGCCGCCACGCCGGTGCCCGTCCCCACGTCGAGGAGGCGCTGGCCCGGCTCCGGTGCGGCGAGCGCGACGAGGTCGGCGGCCGCGGCGCTCGTCAGCGGAACGGCACCCCGCTCGAAGGCCTCCGCGTCGTATTCGCGCCAGTCCTGCCTGGCGGAGGACCGGCCGCCGGCCCCCCCGTTTGCACGCCCCGGCGACCGCTCGCTTAGATTGGGCTGCTTCCGACCCTTGCCAACCCCACGAGGACGGTTCCGGTTATGGAAAAACCCAGGCACGGCGGCCACCTTATCGCGCAGGCTCTGAAGAACGAGGGCGTCCGATACCTGTTCACGCTCTCCGGCGGCCACATCGCGCCGATCTACGACGGCTGCGTCGATCTCGGCATCGATGTCATCGACTTCCGCCACGAGCAGGCGGCGGTGCACTGCGCCGACGGCTGGGCCCGGGTGACGCTGCAGCCCGGCGTGGCCGCGGTGACGGCCGGCCCCGGGTTCACCGACGCCGTCACCGGCATCGCCAATGCCTTCTACGCGAACTCGCCCATCCTCGTCTTCTCCGGCAAGAACCCCATCTTCGAGTTCGAGATGGGATCGCTCCAGGAGATGGACCAGGTCACGATCGCGCGATCCATCACGAAGTGGGCGAAGACCTGCTACGACACGCGCCGGCTGGGCGACTACACGACCACGGCGCTGCGCCATGCCACGTCGGGGCGGACGGGGCCGGTGTTCATGGACATCCCGCTCGACGTGCAGTTCAACTCGTGGCCACCGGGCGTCGAGGTCCCCGAGGGATACCGCACGACCGCGAAGCCCGCAGGCGATCCGGATCTCGTGAAACGCGCGGCGGCGCTGCTGCGCGAGGCCGACCATCCGGTGATCTTCGCCGGCGCCGGCATCCGGTGGTCGGGCGCGCACGACGAGCTCCGCGAGCTGGCCGGGACCCTCAAGGCGCCCGTGTTCCTGAACTCGCTCGGACGCGGCTGCCTGCCGCCGGACAACCCGTCCTTCTTCGCCGCCGCGCGCAAGTTCGCCCTCGGCAAGTGCGATGTCATGCTGGCGCTCGGCGTGGACTGGGACTTCCGCCTCGGGTTCGGTCAGAAGAGCTTCTCGCCGGGCGTGCGGGTGATCCAGGTGGACGTCGACGGCGTGCACATCGGGCGGAACCGGCCGGTCGAGGTCGGCATCGTCGGCGATCCGGGACAGGTCATCCGCCAGCTCCTCGGCGAAGACGTCGGCGTGGCGAAGGAGCCGCAGTGGACCTCGGAGGTCCGCGACGAGGAGAACCGCATCCGGGCCGACGCCGAGGAGGGCATGAGGTCGGACGCCTCGCCGATCCACCCGCAGCGGTTCGCCCGGGAGATCCGCGACTTCCTGGATCGCGACGCGATCGTCGTGGGCGACGGCGGCGACATCGTGGGGATCAGCGCGTCGATCATCAACGCGTACGAGCCGGGCCACTGGCTCGACCCCGGGCCGTTCGGCTGCCTCGGCGTCGGGCCGTCGTTCGCCATCGCGGCGAAGCTCGCGAAGCCCGACAAGCAGGTGCTCGTCGTGTACGGCGACGGCTCGTTCGGGCTGAACGCGATGGAGTACGACACCGCCATCCGCCACAAGCTGCCGTTCGTCGGCATCATCGGGAACGACCAGGCGTGGGGGCAGATCAAGGTCGCGCAGGAGGCGATGTACGGGGAGGGCAACGCCCCCGCCTCGGTGCTGGCCGACACGCCCTACGAGCGGATGGTCGAGGGGCTAGGCGGCTACGGCGAGCGCGTGGAGAAGCCGAGCGAGATCCGGCCCGCCCTGGAGCGCGCGTTCGCTTCGGGCGTGCCCGCGTGCATCAACGTGATGATCGACGCGTCGCTCATGCAGCGCTCCTCGTATCTGGGATGAGCGTGTCGCAGAAGCGCCGAACCCACGACCGGCCCCAATGCCGCCGGACCCCTCTTCGCCGAACCCCTCTCTTGCTTAATAATATAGTAGTTAGGAGAGGGTCTCGGGGAACATCCGTTCCTCGAGCTCGATCCCCAGCGGGCCGGGCGCGATGAGGGCCGGGGACGACGCTTGGCGTGAGGGCGAGCCGCGCAAACGCAGGCAGCGACGCACGCCGAAGGCGAAAACCTCGAAGAACGACCAGCGCGCGGTGAAAGACTTCGCGAAGTCGAGGCGTGGGGTGGAGGCCTTCGTCGAGCCCCGCACGCTCGACCAGCAGTTCTCGGTGGTGCTCGTGGCGCACGACGGCGGGTGGCTCCGGTTCACCCTCCCCGACGACACGTGGCTCCGGAAGTTCGCCCAGAAGCGAGGCCTGCCGATCTACGACGCCGGCGTCATGGGCTACCCGAGGCGCATGCGCGAGTACCGCCGCGACGAGGACCAGCCCGGGACCTGATCCTGCATGTCGCCGGTCAGGAGTCGCGTCGGTGCGGCGCTCGTCCTGCCGTTCTGTGTGCGGGGGCCTGTACGTCCTCGGCGCCGCGACTCCCCGCGGATCCGTGCTCATTCCTGTCCAAGGCGGACGTCGAGGGAGCGCTCGGGCCGGTGACGGGGGTTCGTGGGTTGCGTGAGGGGGATTTCCACGCGCTCCCGGGCTTCGACTTCGTGGGGTGCGCGTATGGAACCGATACGCGCTACGGAGGATTCACGCTCTTCATCGGATCGATGAGTCGCGAGGAATACGACACGCAGTACCGCAGCGATCCCTTGAACACGCTCGAGGTGAAGGATCTCGGCGAACAGGCGGCGTTCCACGCCTGCGCCGCCCTGACCGTGTTCCGGCAGCAACTCGTGCTCGACCTCGAAGTCCAGTTCGCCAACTGCAAGGTGGTCGACGAGCTCATCTCGCTGGCCCGGATCGCGCTGCGAACCTCCGGCAGGGCCGCCTAGCGGTCGATCGCCGCGCTGAGGAACCGCTCTCGATCGACGACCACCCGCTCGTGTGTCCCACGCGCAACCTCCCCCGAGCCATCCGAGACGGTGAGCGCGAAACGGAGCTTGCGTCCGTCCACCGCCGTCAGTCGAGCCTGAGCGGTTACGTGGCTGCCGACGGCGGTCGGCGCGAGGTGCGACAGCTCCACGGTGGCACCCACCGAGGTCTGACCGGGGTCGAGCTTCCCATCGATCGCCGCGCACGCGGCTCGTTCGGCCAGCGCGAGGACGGCGGGCGTGCCGAGGACCGGCACGTCACCCGACCCGAGCGCCCGCGCGGTCATCGCCTCGGTCACGCGCTCCTCGATCGTCGCCTCGAGCCCGGGCTCCAGCATGGCAATCGGTAGTCTTACCCGGCCATGAAGGGTTCCGCAGGTGTGCTCGCGCTCGTGCTCGCCGAGACGGTCGGTGGCGCGGCCGCGTTCGTGTTCCTGATGCCGCTGTGGAACGAGGTGCGGCGGGGGTTCTTCAAGCTCACCGGCTTTATCGTCCTGGCCCTGGCGGCCGCGCTGTGGGCGGCCGTCGCGTCGGCCCGCCAGCCGGGCAGTGATGCCGGCCGTTGGGCGCTGTGGCTCTCCGCCGCCTTCGCCATCGCGACGGCGCTCTGGCTCCTGGCGTTGTTCGTCCGCCTCCACATGCCGGCTCGTATCATCGGCATCGCCACCGTCCCGCTGTCGATCGGGCTCCTCACCGCCCTGGCCGGGACGTCGGACGAGTCGTGGGCGGTCTCGTTCCTGCAGCTCCTCGCGGGCATGGCGTTCATGGGCGCCGTCATCGACGGTCTGCTCCTCGGCCACTGGTACCTCACCGATCGCAAGCTCACCAGGGCCCCGATCAATCGTTTCGCCCTGGCATTGATCGTGGCGGTGGTCCTCGAGGCCGCCGCCGTGATCGCCGGCGGGTTCGGCCCCAACCGCGGCAACCGTGAGTTCAGCGCGCTGCTCACGGCCGCCGGCCTCGCGCCGTGGGTCGCGCTGGGGATGATCGGCACCACCGCGCTGATCGCCGGCATGATCAAGGCGACGCTCCGCGGCGAACGTGCCACGGCCGTACAGGCCGCAACCGGCTTCTTCTACCTCGCGGTGATCACGGCGTTCGCGGGGGAGCTCGCGGCGAAGGTCAGATTCCTTCCGTGATCTTCCTGCTGATGGCGCTGGGCGGGCTTGCCCAGATCTGGGCGTGGCGTCTCGTCGCCGTGCGGTTCCTGTCGATCTGGACGGCGACCGTTCCCGCCCTCGCGACCTGCGGCCTCGCGGCGCTGGTGACGGAACGCGTGTCGCTCTCGCCGAAGGTGTCCGTCGCGGTGGCGGGCGTCGTGGGGGTCGTCGCCGGCTTCGCCCTCTACGCATCGACGCGCGCGTTCCTGCTGGCCGGCCGGGGGTCGCCCATGCTCCGGCGCGCGTCGTCCGAGGTGTACGCGGAGCAACGGACCGTCCCCACGCCGCTCGCCGTCGTCCTGTCGCTGGCGTTCGCCGTCCCGGGCGAGGAGCTGTTCTGGCGAGGGCTGTTCCAGGGCCGCGCATCCGGCGCGTTCGGGGCGTTCGGCGGCGCGGCGCTCGCGTGGATCTGCTACGTGCTGGTGAATGCGTCGAGCGGATTCCTGGCCCTGGTTGCCGGCGCGCTCGTGGGGGGCGCCACGTGGGGCGCGCTGGCCTGGTGGACCCACGGCGTGCTGGCGCCGCTGCTGTGCCACGGGATCTGGACCACGCTGATGCTCGTCCGCCCGCCGGTCGCTCGCCGCGCCGGCGCCGTGCTGTGACGGGCGCGCTTCCCCGTTCCGTTCGGCGGCTGCTCCGCGAGGGTGTCCTCTGCTACCTGGCCTCATCGCATCCCGCCGGGCCCCACGTCACGCCGGTCGTGTACGCCGTGCACGGATCGAACGTCTGGGTGACGACGGCCCGCCGGTCCGTCAAGGCGCGGACGTGGCGCCGCGACGATCGGGTCGGCGGCCTGGTCCGCGCGGGGGATCGGGCCGTGGCATTCGCCGGACACGTCTCCCCCCACGACCTCCTCGATCCGGCGTCGTGGCCTCGATCGGTGCTGCACGCGCCGAGCCTCACCCGGGCCGCCACAGCGTTCACCACCCGGAACGCTCGCTTCTTCGCCGGGTACGCCCTCGACGCGTACCGGGTCCCCCTGGCCTGGATGCCGCCCGGCCGCGTGTTCGCCGCCGTGTCCCTCGAGCAGCTCGCGCTGATCGGACCGGACGAGGTGGATGTGCCGTCCGGACGGTTCGGTGGACGTGTGAAGTCGGAGGCGACCTTCCGCGCCGCCCGGTCGGGCGACGCGCTCCGCGGCATTCCCGATGCCGTGCGCGAGCGCATCGCCGGCGTCGGAGACGCCGCGCTCGGGTTGCAGGGATCCGGCCCGCCGGTGGTGCTCCCGGCTCGCTGGCAGGAGGAGGGTGCGTTCGTCTCGGCGGTAGTCGAGGGGCGCGTGCTGTCGCTGGGCCGCGGCGGCCCCGAGGTGAAGGCCTCGCTCACGATCGATCACGCGTCGCAGTGGCGAGCGCGGGCCATGACCGGCGTGCTGGTCCAGGGCGACGGGACGATCTACCGGATCCCGAAGCTCCGGTCGGGCGCTCGGTCCGCGGCGCGCATCGCGGAGAAGGCCGGCGTCGATCCGGATCGAGCCGCCATCGTGCGCATCCGTCCCCGCCGGCTCGTCTGGTGGCGCGGCTGGGACAGCGGTACGGTGAGGTCGTGACCGTCGTCAACGCGAGCATCGAGATCGAGGCGACGCCGGAGGAGGTGTGGGCGGTCGTCTCCGACCCGCGCAACCTGCCGAGGTGGGACCGCCACGTCACCAAGGTGGTCGGGGTTCCGAAGGAGGGCCTCGAGGAGGGCACGGAGTACACGACGATCATGTCCTTCATGGGCGTGCGGGCCCACGTCGACGCGGAGGTCCTCGAGATCAAACCGCCCGAGCACTCGAGGATCCGGCTGTCGGGGCCCGTGCTGGAGGCCGTCGTGACCAGTCACGTCACGCGGCTCGACGGCGACCGGACGCTGCTCGAGCACGTCGTGGACTACGAGATGCGCGGGGGATTCATCGGCAGGATCGCGGAGCGGGCGCTCGACGCGACGGGCGGGCCCGCCATGATGCTGCGCAGGGGCACGCTGGGGCAGAAGCAGCAGATCGAAGAGGGATAGCTTCTAGGACTGGGGTTTCTTGTCGGGCTGCGCCGCATGCTTTCGGAGGCGGATCTGCTTGCCGGGCCGGCCCACGAGGTACCCGACGATCCCGCCGAGGATCCCGCACGAGAGCATGATCCAGATGAGCTTCGTCTCGCGGTGGAAGAACACGTAGTCGATCTTGGTCGGCTTGGAGTTCTGGATGATGAACAGGATGAAGACGATCACGAGGAAGAGGACGAAGAAGAGCTTGGCGACCCGGGTCTGGCGGGCGCGTTGCAGCTCGCGGTGATGCTCGACGAAGGGGTCGTCCCCCGGCTGCGGTTGGTCGCCCTCTCGTCTCACGGCCCCTCCCTGGCCGCGATTCTCGCACAGCGATCCGGCCTCGGGAACGACCGATGAGGGATCGGGAGCGAGCCGTCGCCCTGTCGGCCGCCGCCGCGCTCGTGGGCGTCGCGACCACCCGAGGAGCGGGGCGGCGAGCGGATCACGCGGTCTTCCGGATGGCCAACCGGGGTGGGCGGGGGGCCGCGGACGCTGCGATGCGATCCGTGACCGAGCTCGGCTCGATCTGGGCGTCGGTGGGCGCGGCGGTCGTCCTCGCCGCCACGGGCCGTCGGAATGCCGCGACCCGCGCGCTGTCCGCCGCCGGGCTCACCTGGGCGCTGGGACAGGGGTTGAAGAAGCTCTTCCGCCGGCCGCGTCCGTACGACACGTTCGAGCCGGGAACCGCCAGGTTGTTGATCGGCAAGCCGCGCGGTACGTCCTGGCCGAGCAGCCACCCGGCAGTGCTCCTCGCGTTCATCACCGTCGCCGAGCGCGAGCTGTCCCTCGGTCCGGGGATGCGAGCGGCCGGTCTGGGGCTGGCCGGGCTGGTCGGGGCGTCGCGGTCTTACCTCGGGGTGCACTTCCCGTCCGACGTCGCCGGGGGCCTGCTGTTGGGGAGAGCCGTCGGTCTCGCCTGGCCGGGGGCGACCCGGCCCGACGCTTCGGGCTGACTAAGCGGGTTCGGTGCCCCAGCGGACGACGCCGTTCTCGTAGGCCACGACCCTCTGCGAGTCGGCGAACGCGCCGTTCGAGCCGTAGCTGTAGTCGTCCCGCTCCTTGAAGTTCGACCCGTCCGTCTTGCGGATCCGGACGTGGACGTCGCTGGACTCACCCGCCGCGAGCGTCCCGCTCGTGAAGCCGACCTCGAGATAGGCGTCGGCGCCCCTCCGCGCCGGTGTGATGTTCACCACACGTTGCGTGACGTTGACGCAGTCGATCTGCGCTGTCGCGCACCACACGGAGTACGTGCGGGCTCCGCCGTCGCGCGTGAACCAGTACCGGAGCGTCACGCCCGCGAGGGTGACGGTCGACGATCCCGTGTTGACCAGGCGGAAGCCCGGCGCGATCCGCTTGTCCACCGCCTTCCTGCCGTCGTTCTGGTACCGCACCCTGAGCGAAGCCGGCGGTGGCAGCTCCGTCGGGGCCGGCGTCGGGGTGGGGTCGGGCGTCGTTGTGGCAGTCGGCGTCGGCTCGGGTGTCGGGGTCTCCGATGGAGTCGGGATCGGCGCGGGGGTCTCGCTCGGTGTCGGCGTCGCAGTCGGCGTCGGCGTGGAGGTTGGCGTCGGCGTCGGAGTCGGCGTCGGCGTGGAGGTTGGCGTCGGCGTTGGTGTCGGGGTCTCGGTCGGCGTTGGCGTTGGAGTCGGGGTCTCGGTCGGCGTTGGCGTTGGAGTCGGGGTCTCGGTCGGCGTTGGTGTCGGGGTCTCGGTCGGCGTCGGCGTGGTGGTCGGCGTCGGCGTCGGAGCGGGCTGCGTGGAGGCGCTGAAGGAGAACGAGCTCGTGCCCAGTCCCTGGCCGCCCTGCCAGATCTCGAAGCCGGCCTCCACGTCGAGGAGGTACCACGACGCGTTCGTCCAGCCGCGCTGCACGCTGTCGAGCAGGAAGCCCCTGATGTCGAGGTCCGTGACCGAGGTGGTCGGGGTGGTCCGCTCGTACGACACGATGTTCCAGCCCCTGCTGGTGCGGATCGCGTACACGTTCCACGTCGCTCCGGACAGTGTCCCCGTGCCGATGAAGTTGCCGTACGGCCTGACGCCGCCCCGGCTCCCCAGCCAGATCATGATCTCGGAGCCGTTGGGCTGCCCCGACGTGGTCGGTGTGGAGTTCGTCCACACGTCGTAGGCGACGTCGTAGGCGCCCGCGCTCACCTGGTTCGTGCTCCAGCTGCTCGTGGCGTTGCCGATGGCGCTCACCTGGAGAGGCAGGCCGCTGTTCGCCGTGCAGGTGCCCCAGTGGCAGCCTCGGAAGGTGGAGGGGTACGCGGCCGGGTTTCCCGGCACCGGTGCGTTGAGGTTCGTCTGGGTGATCGACCAGCTGCCCGAAACGTCGTCGACGGACGCGCACTGCGTCGCCGTCGAGTTCCACTCGTCCTGCTGGTAGATGTACTGATTGCCGGCGATCGGGACGGTCCCGAATCGAGCGCAGTTCGCGATCGTCGCGGCTCGTGCCGGCGAGACGGCGGCGAGCGACGCAACGGCGACCAGACCGCCGACGACGGCGGCCCGGAGCCGCGGCGCGTGCGTGCCGGATCGGCGGATCCCGCGCGTATTGAATGTGGTGAGGTCCACACTCGTGAGGTCGGCGTCCCGGTAGCGCTCGTTGAGGGGGATTCCGAGGGTCTTCGGTCGTAGTCCGAGCCCGTAGGCCGAAGCTCGGAGGGCCCGGTGCCGGTTGGCCCGATAGACTCACGCGCCGATGACCCACGCCCTCGCCACGATCGGGTGGCCCGTGCTCGATCGCATCCACATCGGCAGCACCTTCGCCATCTCCCCGCACGGCGTGGGCATCGCCGCCGGTTACCTCTTCGGCTCGTGGTGGATGCTCCGTGAGGGACCGAGGCGCGGGCTCGACGAGCGCCACATCTCCTCGATCCTGTTCTGGGCCCTGATCGGGGCCATCGTCGGGGCGCGGGTCTTCTACGTCATCGCGCACTGGTCGGACTTCAGCGGCCACCCCGTGGATGTGCTCAAGGTCTACAACGGCGGGATCAGCCTGCTCGGCGGGATCGCCGGGGCGATCATCTTCGCGTACCCGTTGATGCGGCGCGCGAGGTACCGGTTCCTGCAGGTGATGGACTCCGCAGCGCTCGGCCTCGCGGCCGGCGTCATCCTCGGGCGAATCGGGGACCTCATCATCGGCGACCACCTCGGCAAGCCCACGAGCTCCTTCCTCGCGTTCCAGTGGCTCGGCGGGAAGCTGTCCGGCTTCGAGTGCACGCTCCGGAGCTGCACGGAGTCCCTCGTGAACGGCCAGACCCTCGCCATCGCCCGCGGCAAGGCCCAGCTCATCAGCCCGAACGGCATCGTGGTGGGGCAGGGCGCCGGCGTGCACCAGACGGCCCTGTACGACTTCTTCTCGACGATCCTGCTGTTCCTGTTCCTGTACCTCGTGATGAACCGCCGGGTCCGGCGCGAGGGCGTCCTCATCTGCACCTGGGCCGTGTGGTACCTGGGCGTTCGCGTGTGGACCGACTTCCTCCGCGTCGACAAGCGTTTCGCCGGCCTGACCGGAAGCCAGTGGACGGCGGCGATCATCGGGGGGATCGCGGCGGCCGCGCTGATCCGGTGGTGGATCCAGGCGCGGAGGGCGGGGCCCACCGCGGCCCATGACCCGGGCGCGCCGTCCACCGTGTTCGCGCCGCCGGCCGATCCGAGCGCGTAGCGAGTCGTGTCGCTCACGAACGGCGAGCTCTCCGAGCTGCTCGCCATGGCCGCCGGGTCCGAGAGCGAGCACCGGCAGCGTGCGCTGCTCCGGGCCGGCCGCGCCGCGATGCACTGGCCCGAGGAGGCCGCCCTCCTGGTGGAGGCGGGGCGGTCGCTCACCGAGCTGCGGGCCGTGGGTCCCTGGACCGCGAGGCTGATGCACGAGTGGCTCGACGCATCCCCTGAGATCCCCGAGCCGCCGCCGGTCCGTCGTGGGTTCCTCACGCTCGCCGAGGTGCGAACGACGCTGGCCGAGCACCCGGAGTACGGCCGCGACGTGCGAGGCGATCTCCAGATGCACACGACGTACAGCGACGGGAAGGCGCCCCTTCGGGAGATGGCGGAGACGGCCGCCGCGTACGGCTACGAGTTCGTGGCGGTGACCGACCACTCGAAGGGCCTGCCCATCGCGCGGGGGATGAGCGAGGAGCGGCTCCTCGAGGAGGTCGAGGACATCGACGCCGCGAACCAGGAGCTCGCCTCGAGCGGCGCCCGGCTCCGGCTCGTGCGGTCCCTGGAGATGAACCTCTCGCCGCAGGGCGAGGGAGACATGGAACGCGACGCGCTGGCCCGGCTCGACCTCGTGCTCGGCGCCTTCCACTCGAAGCTGCGCGTCCTCGAGGATCAGACGGACCGCTACGTCGCCGCGGTCCGCAACCCCGACGTGAACGTGCTCGCGCATCCCCGGGGACGCCGGTGGAATCACCGCCTCGGGCTCACCGCGGACTGGCCACGCGTCTTCGCGGCGGCGGCGGAGGCCGGGACGGCGCTCGAGATCGATGCGTATCCCGATCGGCAGGACCTCGACGTGGAGCTGTTGCAGCTGGCGCGCGAGTCCGGGTGCTGGATCTCGATCGGCACCGACGCACACCACCCGACGGAGCTGCGGTTCCTGGAGTTCGGGCTCGCCGCGGCCGCGAGAGCGTCGATCCCCCGTGAGCGCATCCTGAACTTCCTGTCCCGCGACCAGCTGCTCGAGTGGGCCTCGGAGCGATCGCGCGCCGCATGACGAGAACCCCCGATCTGGTCTGCGCGAACCGGTGCGGCGCAAGGGCTCCGGGGCGGACGAGCCCGATTTGTGCGGAATGCTCCGTCCAAGGTAGGCTTCGCTGGGCCCGGGGAAGGAGCGTCACGTGGTCCGTTGCCCTGTCTGCGAGTCGCAGGCAGTGAGCGTCGTCCTCAACTCGAAGCCGCATGCGTCGTGTTCGACGTGCGGTGCGAGGTGGATCCAGGAGGGAAGCTGGCAGCGGGCCGTTCGTCCCGGGCAGGCACGTCTCGACATCCTCACCGCCAACGGCGACCTCGCGCCGGCCAACGGCCACACCGACGCGCCGGCCGAGGAGGTCATCGTCCTCCCCGACCCCGTCGCGCGCTCCCGGCGTCCCCGCGTCCGCGAGCCCGAGCCACCCGCCGAAGAAGCCATCGCGACCTGACCGGCCCCTTCAGGCCGGCTGATGATTCCCGACGCCCCGATGGGGAAAAAGGACAGGGGCGAAAGGAGGCCACATCGATGGCGGCACGTTCCGGCACGAAGAGCTCATCCGGCAGGAAGCGCACCGACACCCGCACCGACGCGATCAAGCTGCTGAAGCAGGACCACCAGGAGGTCCGTGACCTCTTCCGGCGGTTCGACGCGGCGGGAGACCGCGCGCACAAGAGCAAGGCCAAGATCGTGGGGCAGCTCATCGAGGAGCTTTCCAGGCACTCCGCGATCGAGGAGCAGATCTTCTATCCGGCGGCGCGAAACGTCATGAAAGACGAGGACGTCGTGCTGGAGTCCCTCGAGGAGCACCACATCGTGAAGTGGACGCTCTCGGAGCTCGACGGCATGGATCCGCAGGACGAGCGGTTCGACGCCAAGGTCACCGTGCTCAAGGAGCTCGTGCTCCACCACGCCAAGGAGGAGGAGCAGGACATGTTCCCGAAGATCCGCAAGGCACTGTCGCCGGCGGACCTGCGGGATCTCGGTGAGCAGATGGAGCGGGCGAAGAAGGCCGCGCCCACCCATCCCCATCCCCGCTCGCCCGACGAGCCGCCGGGCAACATCGTGGCCGGGGCCGCCGCCGCGATCGTGGACCGCGGTCGAGACGTGGTCCGCGACGTCCTCAAGCGCCGGCCGGAGGACAAGACAGCCTGAGGCAGGTCGTCACCGTGCGACGCGTCCCCGTGGTTCTCCTGGTCTGCCTGGTGGCCTGTGTCGGTCCGGCCCGGACGTTCGGCGTGTACGAGAGCCGAGCGTCCAACAGCGTCGAGGGCGCGCTCTCGGCGGTCGACACCACGCGCCTCGCCATCCGCGACGCGCTCGCGGGCGACGCGCAGGCGGCGTTCGTCTCCATCACGATCCAGGATGCCGAGGAGACGGCGTCGACCGCGGAAGGCCACTTCGCTTCCATCCAGCCGCCCGACGAGCGTTCCGATCGCCTCCGCCGGCTGGTCGGAGACCTGCTCTCCCGTTCCGACGACCTGATCGCTCGGGCGCGCATCGCGGCGCGGCGCCAGGACACGACCACGATGTCGAACCTCGTGGGGCCGCTCCGGCGGCTCTCGGACCGCCTCGATGGGTTCCTGGGGGCCCACGGGTGAGGCGCAGGTGACGCCGCGATGAAGCGGCTGCTCGAGATCACCCTCGGCGTCCTCGTGGCGATCGGCGCCTTCGTCGACATCGGCGATTTCGTGGCGAGTAGCGCCGCGGGTTCCAGGTTCGAGCTCGGGCTCGCGTGGGTGATCCTCCTCGGAACCTTCGGCATCATCCTGTTCGCGGAGATGGCGGGGCGTGTCGCCACGCTCTCGCACCGAGGCACCTTCGACCTCGTTCGGGAGCGGATGGGACCCCGTCTCGGCGGTGTGACCCTCATCGCGTCGTTCCTGGTGAACTTCCTGACCCTCGCCGCGGAGGTGGGGGGACTCGCGCTCGTGGTCGAGCTCCTCACCGGCCTCAACTACCTGTTCTGGATCGTCCCGCTCGGCGCCCTCGTGTGGATCGTGATGTGGCGCGTGAAGTTCTCGGTGATGGAGCGGATGTTCGGGCTCACCGGCCTCGCGCTGCTGGTGACCGTGGTGGGGGTGTGGCACTGGGGTCCCGACTGGCACCAGATGTTCCACTCGGCCACCCACCCCTTCGTGCCGAACACGGAGAGCAAGGCGACGTACTGGTACTGGGCCGTGTCGCTCCTCGGCGCCACCATCACCGTGTACGAGCCGTTCTTCTTCTCCTCTGGGGCCATCGAGGAGAAGTGGGGGCGCCAGGACCTGATGGTGAACCGGGCGAACGTCTACCTCGGCTTCCCGCTGGGGGCCATCATCTCGCTCGCGATCATGGTGCTCGGCTCCATCTTCCTGTTCCCCCGGGGGATCTCCTCGGACACGCTGTCGCAAGCTGCCCTGCCGATCACGCTGGTGTTCGGGAAGATCGGGCTCGCGCTCCTGCTCATCGGGGCCTTCGCGGCCTTCTTCGGCGCCGCGATCGAGACCGGGCTGTCGGCCGGGTACATCGTCGCGCAGTACTTCGGGTGGCCGTGGGGCAAGATGGTGAAGCCCAAGGAGGCGCCTCGGTTCCATCTCGTGGTCCTCCTCACGCTCGTCGCGGCGATCATCGTGGTGCAGTCGACGGCGAATCCGATCAAGGTCACGGAGTACGCGATCGCCCTGGTGGCGGTCGCGGCGCCCCTCACGTACCTCCCGATCCTGTTGCTGGCGAACGATCCCCGGTACGTCGGCGACAAGACCAACACGAAGCTGTCCAATGCCCTGGCGAGCGCCTTCTTCGTCGTGCTGGTCGTGGCCTCGGCCGCGGCGATCCCGTTGCTCATCATCACGAAGGGAGGAGCGTGATGGCCGAGGAACCGCGGGAGCTCGACGCCGTGCAGGACCTCGCCGACCTCGCGATCGTCGACCGGGACACGCTCCCCGTCGGGCGCGTGGACGACATCGAATTCGACGACGCGAACCCGCCGGTGGTGCGGGCGTTCCTGGTGGGGCCGCCCGCCCTCGGCGATCGCATCGGAGGCCGGGTCGGCGCGTGGATCCGGGGGATCTACGCGCGCCTCCACGACGAGAAGGACCCGCAGCCGTTGCGCATCCCACTCGAGCAGGTGCGCCACATCAACAGCCGCGTCGATCTCACGGTCTCGAGGGAGGAGACCGATGTCGGCAAGCTCGATCGGTGGCTGGTCGACGTGCTGATCGGAAAGATCCCCGGAGCGGACCATGCGCCTGAGTGAGCTCGTCGGCTCCGAGGTCCGCGACGGCAACAAGCGGGTCATGGGTCGCGTGCTCGACGTCCGCGTCGTGCAGGACGGACCGGACGTCGAGGGGTTCGGCAAGGCCTTCCGGATCCACGCGCTGCTCGTCGGGAAGCGCCCCGCGATCCGCCTCGGCCTGGAGCGCCCCGAGATCACGGGGCCGCTGCTGTTCCGGGCCCTCGACCGGTGGATGGAGCGCCACCGCACCCTGGTCCCCTGGGAGCAGGTCGAGTCGTTCGAACCGGGTTCGGTCGTGGTCAAGCGGACGAAGGGCTAGCAGGGCCCCCACTCACGACGGACGCAGCTGCTGGATGAGCTGATCGGTCAGCTTCTGGATGTCCTTCTGGATCTTCTTGTGCTCCTTCATGCTGACCTGGAGGTTGTCCGCGATCTTCGGTGAGGAGTTCGTGACCCCCGCATGCTCTGCGATCTGGAGCATGCTCTGGAACTCCTCCATGCCGTACTGGGCGATGTCGCTCGCGGTGTGGGCCACGAACACGTCGAGCGCCTCCTTCTCCGGCTTCTGCTCCTTCACGAAGGTCCGGAACTCGTCGAGGAACGCCTTCACGGCCTTCGACTCCTGCTTCTGCGGCTTCTGGTCGATCAGCTCGAAGATCTCCTCGAGGCGACGGGCCTGTTCCTTGACGGCGGTGTTGAGGTCCCCGACCCTCGTGGAGAGCTGGGGGTGCGAGGCGGCCTTCGTCATCGGCCCCAGCCCCCGTTCCAACCGCTTCACGCCGTCGTAGGCGGACTGCAGCTCGTGTTCGAACAGCTCGTGTGCGGTCTCCACGTCCGGTCGTCCTTTCGGTAACGGTTCGGACAATGTGCCCGGTGACGGCCGCGGCTATGCTCGGCGCCGTGGGAGCACGCGCGGCGAAGCCGCCGACGGCGCCGGACCCGGTCCCCGCCGCCCATCTCCGACGTCTGCGCGCCTTCCGGCGAGGCGGCATCGTGATCCTGGCCGTCTTCGTCGCCCTCGGGCTCTCCGGCACGCTCGGCATCCGGACCAAGACCGTTTCCGCGATCGGGAGCGGCTACGAGATGTCGCTGCAGTACCCGGCGAACGAGCGCTCCGCGCAAACCGTGCACTGGGAGCTCTTCCTGCGGCACCCCGGCGGGTTCGACGGCAAGGTCGACGTCGGGATCACGCAGTCCTATCTGGACCTGCTCGACTACAACGACGTCGAGCCGCAACCGTCGGCGTCCCGGACGAGCGGGCCCTATGTGGTGTGGACGTTCGATCCCCCCGACGGCGACGTGCTTCGCGTCTCGCTCGACGCATTCATCCAGGCCAACGCGCACTTCGGTGCGGGAGCGGAGGTGGCCGTGTTCGAAGGAGGAGTTCCCGTGGTCAGCGTGCACTACAGGACCTGGGTGGCACCGTAGATGGAGACCGTCGTCAGGGCCACCATCATGTTCGGGTTCATCTGGTTGGTGATGCGCGCCATCGGGCGCAAGGAACTCTCGGGGCTGACGTCCTTCGACCTCATCCTGTTGATCACGATGGGCGATCTCATCCAGCAGGGGGTGACGCAGCAGGACACCTCGGTCACTGCGGCGATGCTCGCCGTCGCCACGATGGCGCTGCTTGTCGTGGGGACGTCCTACGTCTCGTTCCGGTGGAGCCGGGTGAGCCGGGTCACCGAGGGGCTCTCGGTCGTGATCGTGCGCGACGGGCGGATCCAGCGGGAGCTGCTCCGGATCGAGCGCCTCACCGAGGACGAGGTCAAGGAGGCGGCTCGGGAGCAGGGCATCGCCGACCTTCGGGATGTGACCGTCGGCATCCTCGAGTCCGACGGGCGCTTCTCGTTCATCAAGCGAAGCGAGGTCGATCGGCAGCAGCAGACGACGGACGAGGAGCCGAGGGCGACGTAGCTCAGTGTTGGTGCGCGCTGCCGGCGGGCTGCGCGCCCGGCGCGACCATGAGGTTCAGCGGCTTGCCCACGATCGATCGCGATTCCTGGGCGATCCGCCGCGCGGCCTCGCGCAGCGATCGTCCCGCCGCGGAGTCGGGGTCGGAGACCACGAGCGGGGTGCCCTCGTCGCCGCCCTCGCGCAGCGGCGGGTACAGCGGAACCTGCCCGACGAGCGGCACGCCGAGTGTGTCGGCCGCTTCCTGCCCCCCGCCCTCTCCGAAGATCCGCGTGCGGTCACCGCAGTGCGGGCACTCGAACCAGGACATGTTCTCGATCACGCCGATGGGGCGCAGGTGCGTGCGCTCGGCCATCTTGCCGGCGCGCTCCGCGACCTTGCGCGCGGCCTCCTGCGGGGTCGTGACCACGAGCATCTGCGCGCCGGGCAGGAACGACGCGAGCGAGATGCTGACGTCGCCGGTGCCGGGCGGCAGGTCGATCAACAGGTAGTCGAGCTCGCCCCAGTACACGTCGCCGAGGAACTGGTTGATGGCCTTGTGGAGCATGGGCCCGCGCCAGATCACCGGCGTCTCCTCGTCCACGAAGAACCCCATGGAGATGATGCGCACGCCGTGTGACTCGAGCGGCAGGATCATCTCGTTGAAGGCCACCGGGCGCTGGCCGCTCACGCCCATCATGCGCGGGACGCTGAAGCCCCACACGTCGGCGTCGAGCACGCCGACACGGTGCCCCTCGGAGGCCAGGGCCGAGGCCAGGTTGACCGTGACGCTGGACTTCCCGACACCGCCCTTGCCGGACGCGACGGTGATGACGGTGGTCTTGCCGTCGGTGAAGAACGTGGGCTGCTGAGGCATCCCCGCGGGTTGCCCCTGGCCGTGCCCGTGGTCGTGGCCGGCGTGGCCGTCGCCACCCTGCGCGGGGGCGCCTCCC
The DNA here is from genome assembly GCA_046263085.1 of Actinomycetota bacterium. GTDB lineage: Bacteria > Actinomycetota > UBA4738 > UBA4738 > JACQTL01 > JBHELK01. The sequence goes on along the minus strand of JBHELK010000032.1, from coordinate 24,961 downwards.
CGGAGCGTCGTCACCATGGCCTGACGTTGCTCGTCGGTCATCTCCCCGAGGATGACCTCGGCCCCGAGCGGGTCGACGCCCTCGAGGGTGCCGAGGGCGCGGCGCACGTCGCTGTCGATGCGTTCGCGGAGGGGGCAGCCGGCGATGGTGAGGAGCACGTAGACGCGGACGCGGTCGCCCTCGACCTCGATGCCCTTCAGCATGCCGAGATCCTCGATGGGCTTGCCGATCTCCGGATCGAGCACCTGGCGGAGGGCTGCGCGAACCTGGTCCTCGGTGACGGCCACTGCGGCTCCTTGTGGGGCGCTCGTGGGGTGGTCGCGGGATTATCCTGATTGCGACCGTGCTTACCAGAACAATATACGAGGCTCCCGAATGACCGACCCGGCCACCCTCGAGGTGCACAAGGCGCTCGCCGACGACACGCGCTTCCGCCTCTACCGCTACCTCGGGCTGTCGGGGCGCGCGGTGTCCGTGCGCGAGCTGTCGAGGCGGCTGTCCCTCCACCCCAACACCGTTCGCCCGCACCTCCGGCGCCTCGAGGAGGCCGGGCTCGTGACCCGAGAGATCCGCAAGGGACAGGCCGTGGGACGGCCCCAGACGCTCTTCCAGGCCGCCGAGGTCGTCACCGGCGAGGGGCGCGACTACCGGCTGCTCGCCGAGATGCTCTGCGGCCTGCTTCGCGACCGCCGCGACCTGCAGCGGGCTGCCACCCTGGCCCGGGAGTGGGGGCAGTACCTGATCGCCCGGCGGGGGGCGAAGCCGGGCGTCCGGCTCCCCGCCGGGCGCAACCTGGCCCTGTTGCAGGAGGCCATGGCCGAGGCGGGCTTCGAGCCCCGGTTCCGCCGCCAGGGGCGCAAGTCGGTCGAGGTCACGCTCCGGGCGTGCCCGTTCCGCGACCTGGCCGACGAGCACCGCGAGCTGGTGTGCACGCTGCACCGGGGCCTGGTCGAGGGCATGCTGGGCGGTCTGAAGCCCCCGCTCACCCTCAAGGAGTTCAAGCCCCTCACGGAGCGCTCGATCTGCCGCCTCCAGGCCACCGGCTGATCCGGAGGGCGCCTTTCTTCAGCCTTCGCCCGCTCACGCCGATATCTCGGGTGATGGGCGAGAACGACAAGATCATCCGGTTCCCCACGGAGCGGCGTCTCCAGGCCGCGGCGCGCGAGCGTGCCGAGGGCGGCTCCGCCGCGCCCCAGGCCGCCACGGCCGAGCAGCAGGTCGACGCCGGCTCCGAGCCGTTCGCCCTGCTGTCCGTGGAGATCCGGCGCCTTTCTCGGTCCGATTCGCGCCTCGACGGCGACGTCGCCGGGCGGGTCCTCAACCGGTGCGTCCTGGCATCGCTCGAGATCCTGGCCAGGGAGAAGATCCCGGTCGACCTCGCGGGCACCGTGCTCCGCCCGATCGTGGAGGCCACGTTCCCCGGTGCCGGCGGCGCCGCGCGGGCCGCGGCCGCCGCGAACGCGCTGCGGGACGCCGTGCGCAAGGTCCAGCGGGAGGTCGAGCTCGAGTTCCACCCGTTCGGCGCCATCACCACCGGCGCATCCGCGGCGATGCAGGGCGGCGTGAAGGTCACCACCGGCTCCCCGGAGCAGGTGGCCGCGCGGATCCGCGAGCACGCGGCGCCCGGTCAGATCCTCATGTCGGAGCCGGCATGGCGCTCGTGCGAGAACAGGGTCGCCGTGACGAAGCCTGCTGTCGAGGTCACGATCCCCGGCAGCGACGCGCTGCCGACGTATCCTCTAGCCTGACCCATATCTCTAGGCGGGCAGCAAATTTCGCCTCCGAGCGAGAAGGGTTTCCGCCTGGGGCAGCGAATCTTAAGGCGAGTTCTCATCGGGGTTCGCTTTGTTCGGGAAGGCTCCAATGGCCGTCAGCGACTTCGTATCGGGGAGGATGGTCGCGGGATTGTCCGTCCTCGTTTCGGTTGTCCTCTCTCTGCTCTGGTTTGGTCCTGCGGGGATGTCTGATACCTCCCGTTCTTGTGCGAGGCACGAGCTTCATCCAAAACGATCACGAAACACTAGGATCTTCCTCAACCAAAATTGCATGTACACAGCACAGTTTGGGGCCTCGGATGGTCTCTCGCCTACGAGGGCGCAAAATCAGGCTTCAGGCCAAGACTTGTCCTTTCACCAAATGGGAAGTGAGTATCTAGCTCGGGGCGAAGGCGTTGTCGTCCGAGTGTCGGGGTCGACGATCGACGCCGCCGAGACAGCCACAGGGATGGGCATTCGGTGGCTGACTCCGGGGAACCAGTTCCGTGTCTTAGGTCGAAACGCGATGGCTTTCGCACAGGGATTGACCTGGTCCTACCGGACTCGTCAGAACGGCATCAAGCTCGAGGCTCGAGTACGTAAGTCTCGTGGTCGATTTACATATCAGTTTCCCTACATGCTTTTGGGAGGCGCGCATCCCCTTTCGATCGGAGCTGGGGGAACCCTTGTCAGCGATGCCTTCCACATTCCTAGTCCGATCTTGATCGGTGCAAATCGAAAGCGATACGAAGTCGGCCCCTGGACTCTTCTGGGCCGCTCACGGATCTCGTTCGTTGTTGACGATACGGTTCTCCCCGCGGAGGCGTATCCCTATGTTTTGGACCCCACAACCGTGTTCAGTGTCGGCTCGCGGGGGGTAGCCAATTCGACAGAAGGCTCGGCGGAGAGCGACGGCTATGTTAAGGGAGGCTCGTACTCATACCCTCCCGAATCCGCAAGCGAAGAGGACCTGTACGGCAGCTACCTTGAGGTTCAACGATCTCATCTAGGTGCAACGTACTCCATTAGCAATGGGCTGTTGAGGTGGGACACATCATCATTGCCGGATGAAGCCATAGTGGAGTCCGCAGCCCTCGTCATAAGCACTACCCTAGGACCCTTTTCAAGGCAAGGTGTAAATGCACCATGTCCCGCGACAAATTCCGACGGCAGATATCTGACCGCCGACTGGTACGATTTTGGTGACTTGTTAGATGGTAACGATTGGTCTCCTGAGCCTGAGACTGATGCGCTCGCTGGCTTCTGGCTCTCTAACTTTGACCCCAACATAATAAATCTCTATCGGATCCCTCTCGACAATGCGAACGGAATTTCGACCTCAGGGATGACTGGGCTTCGACTTCACGTGACCGGAGATTCTCCTTCGGGGATCAATGGTCTTTGCGTAGCTGCCTTCGACGACCCGTCCCTCCCACATCCTCAGCTGATTATAACATACGTCATTCCACCTAAGGTAGAAGATGCAAACTCCGCACCCGAGCCAGCTCACCCTGGCGACGTCATCGATTTTCGCGTCTATTGGTCTTCTCCCGTCACGGGCCAATCCGTGAGGGCCCTTATCTGTACGAATAATGCATTTCCAATCAATGGGGTGTGTCGGGGTGGAGCGCCGGCCACCTATGCGGTCGGTAGCCTCTCGACGGGGTCGCCTGCCCACGCCTTCTATAGGTCAAGCGCTTCCGATATCGATAGCTCTCCGCACCAGTATTTTGCCTTCGCTTGCGATGGCCTTAACGTCTGCTCTCTGAACTCAGTTCAAAGAACCTTCACCGTGGTAGATCCGCCATGCGGCTTGGGCATTCAGTTTGACGGCGCATGGATTCCCCACTCCGGAGACGTGGGCTACGATAATGGCGTCGATGCGACTCTCAGCGTCCGGAGCGCGGATCTCTGTGATAGCAATGATAACGACCGGACGTCATCGGTCTGGATCATGATTGAAGAGGATAATGGTTTTGGTTATGCGCAGATTGGTTATATCTGGGACAGCAATCTCTGCTGCCTGAGACATTTCTGGCAGTGGACACCTAACGGAGGAGTGGCGGGCCAAACATATACGGCATACTTCGGGTCGCCTTCGCCCGGAGAATCTGATTCCTATAAAGTCTACCGCGACACATCGGATCACAATATACACATGCACATCAACGGCAGTTCCGCTCCTTGTAGCCAAGAACAAGTGTGCGCAGAAACAGATTTCGACCCCCACAGCCGCTGGCCGGACGGTGCTCATGTGGCTATTTACGGTGAGGTAAATTATCCAGGCAGCGACATCTCAGGCGGCGACCAATCAAGGGTTCACGTTTCGTCGATTCTGGTGAAGGAGGGAAACGACGATTACAGCGCGCCAAGCAAGTGGAACCCCGACGTGTTTTGTCCGGCCTTCTTCCACATGGAATCGGTCACTGACTTTGTTCATTTCACGATCTGGACTGACCCTCTGGGTCACGGGAGTCGCTGCCAATGAAAGAACCAGCGGTGTCACGTTATCGGTCCCGTGAGATCGGTCGGGTGGTTATGGCAGTACTCGTGTCTGGCGCCCTTCTCTTCGGTAGCCTATGGGCCTTCCAGGGCAGCTGGTCGCACGGAAGGCAACCCGTAGCCGCCGGGAGTCCGTCAGATGAGCCGCCGACCGTTATCAGGCGGCAGTCATCGCACGAAGTAATCTCCCCGCTTCAAATTACACTCGACACTCCTCCGTCGGATTTCGAGCCTTCGATTTCTGGAGAAGAAGCGATCAATCTCGCCTGGCAACAGCTGGGTTCCTCTGCTCACCCATCAAGGGTTGTAGCCACTCTGGCCCTTTACAACGACACGCCGATGTGGATCGTGGCCTTTGAGGGCTTGTGTGTGCCGGTGATGGGCGGCCCGAGGTTTCAGAATCGTCCCGGGTGCGCGAGTACGGAACTGGACGTAAAGATCGATCCTTCATCTGGAGAGTTTGTCGACGCGTACAGCTACAAATAGAACAAGCCTAGGAACTAGGTTCGCCGGTTTGCCTTACTCCGTCTGAGGGCGACCCCGCCTCACCATTGCCGTTGCCGAAGGACTTCTCGGTGAGGCCCGTGATCCCTGAGAGCAGGTTCGCGAACTCCATCGGGATCACGAACTTCGTCGATGCGCTCGCACCGATCTGTTTCAACGCCTCGAGGTACTGCAGGCTCATCGTGTTGGCGTCGAGCGTCCTCGCGATCTCGAAGATCTTCGACAGCGCCAGCGAGAAGCCCTCGGCCCGGAGGATCGCGGCCTGCCGCTCGCCCTCCGCGGTGAGGATCGCCGACTGCTTCGAGCCCTCCGCCACCGTGATGGCGGCCGACTTCGTGCCCTCCGCCTCGGTGACGACGGCGCGACGGGTCCGCTCCGCGGACATCTGACGGGTCATGGCCTCCTGCACCATGGCCGGCGGGGTGATCTCGCGGATCTCCACGTTCGTGACCTTCACGCCCCACCGCTCGGTGACCTCGTCGAGCTTGGCCCGCAGCGTCTCGTTCATGGCCTCGCGCTTGGACAGCACCTCGTCCAGCGCCATGTCGCCCACGACCGAACGCAGCGTGGTGGCCGCGATGTTCTGCGCCGCGCCCTCGAAGTTCTGCACGGTCAGGACCGACTGCGCCGCGTCGAACACCTTCGTGAACACGATGAAGTCGATCGAGATGGGCGCGTTGTCCTCGGTGATGGCCGTCTGCTGCGGGATCTCGAGGTACTGCTCGCGCAGGTCCACCCGGATCCCGCGGTCCACGAGCGGGATCAGGATGATCAGCCCCGGACCCTTCACGTTGAGGGCCCGACCCAGCCGGAACACCATCATCCGCTGGTACTCCGGGACCACCTTGACGGCCGCCGGAATGAAGATGAGCAGGAAAAAGATCGCGATCCCGATGCCGACAAGTGCGCCGGTCATGACACGCCCCCTTCTACCCGTTCCATGACGGGCTCCACTCGCAAGGTCAATCCGTCCATCCCGACGACCCTGACACGCGTTCCGGCCGGGACGGTCGCCCCGTCGGACTCGGCGGTCCAGCGCTCGCCGGCCACCTGCACCACGCCCTTCGGTTCCAGGATGCTGGTCACCAGTCCGTCGAGCCCGAGGAGGGGCTCACGGCCCGTTCGCTTCGGCAGCCGGCGCGCCCGTACCGCCGCGCCGACGGCGAAGATGAAGAACAGCCCGGTGAAGATCGCCACCGGCGCGATCACCCACGGCGACACGTGCGCGTTCGGCACGCGTGGATCGAACAGGAACAGCCCGCCGAGGATGAGCGTGATCATGCCACCGATCGAGGGTAGTCCGAGCCCGGGATGTTTCAACTCGAGCAGGAAGAACACGGCGGACGCCACGAGCAGCAGGATGCCGATCAGCTGCACGGGGAGCACGCCGAAGGACACGAACGACGCCCCCAGCGACAGGATGCCGCCGACCAGCGCGACGGGATGGTGCAGCAGCCCGGCCACCAGGAGACCGAGCCCGAGATAGAAGAAGATGAACGAGAGGTCGGGGCTGAGGAGCCCGTGCAGGATCGCGCCGCCGATGCCGAGGCCGCGGGTCTCGACGTTGGCGTCGGCGGTGTGCAGCGTGTAGGTCACCGCGCCGTCGGTCGAGCTGATGATCTCCCCGTCCACCACGTCGAGCAGCGACGGCACGTTCGGCTCGATCAGGTCGATGACGTTCAGGCGCAGGGCCTCGTCGGCCGACGCGCTGATCGCGTCGCGCACCGCCCGCTCCGCCCAGTTGGCGTTCCGTCCCCAGTGCTGCGCGTAGCTGCGGATGGTGGCGACCGCGTCGTTCGTGACCTTCTCCTGCTCGATGATCCCGCTCACCCCGACGGGATGCGCGGCGCCGATGTTCGTCCCCGGCGCCATCGCCGCCACGGGACACGACAGCATGATGAAGGTGCCGGCGGATGCTGCCCGCGCGCCGGACGGCGACGTGTAGCAGATCACGGGCACCCGCGAATTCAGGATGGCCTGGGTGATCTTCCGCATCGAGGAGTCCAGGCCCCCGGGCGTGTCCATGGTGAGGAGCACTGCGGCGAGGTGCTGGTCCTCGGCGTCGGAGATGGCTCCGGAGATGTAGTTCGCCTCGAAGGGGTCGACCACGCCCGCCAGGCGCAGCGACATGACGGTCGGAACGGACTGGTCATCCGACTGCGCCATCGCCGGGCTCGCGAGCATGAAGCCCAGGCCACCGGTCATGAGGGCCAGCCTCAGGAATCTCACGGAACCATCATCCCACCAGGGCATCGGGCGGGAAAGGGACTCCCCGGCGGCCGGGGCAGGCCCGATAATGTCCCGGGACGGTACAAGCCGGGCGACGACCCGGCGCCGTATACCCAGGGGAGTCGGATTGCCACCGATCCAGGCGCAGGAACCGCTCTCGGCGAGGGAGGAGGCGCAGCTGGTCGCGCAATTGCTGCTGGGCGACGAGGACGCGATCCGTGACGTGTACCGGCGCTTCGCGCGCCCGGTGTACACGCTCGGCATGCGCCTGCTCGGGAGCTCCGAGGCCGCAGAGGAGCTCACTCAGGACGTCTTCCTCATGGCCTGGCGGAAGGCCGCCCGGTTCGACACGGCCCGGGGCCGCCTGTCCACGTGGCTGATGGCCATCGCCCACAACCTCGCCGTCGACCGCCTCCGCCGCGAGCACGGCGTGACCCGGCCCCATCTGGTGTTCGTGGAGGAGCTCCCGGAACGGGAGGCCGACGAGGGTGGCGGCGCCGGATCGATCGAGTCGGTGGTGCAGCGCGATCTTGCCAGGCGGGCGATGGAGTCGCTGTCCGACGCGGAGCGCGGCCTCCTGGTGCTGGCGTACTTGCGGGGCATGACCGCCCGGGAGATCGCCGAGGCCGACGGCATCCCCCTCGGCACCGTGAAGACGAGGCTCCGCACCGCGCTCATCAAGCTGCGGCGGGCCAACATGAAGGAGCTGTGAGCGTGGACTGCCTGGCGACGAGGGACCGGTTGACGGAGTACGCGGTCTCCACGTTGTCGTCGCACGACCTCGGCGAGGTGGAGGCGCACCTCCAGTGGTGCGCGGGCTGCCGCAAGGAGGCGCGCGAGCTCCGGGAAGCCGCGGCCATGGTGGGGATGTCCCTGCCCCAGTCCGAGCTCCCGTCCGAGCTTGAGCAGCGCGTCGTGCGCGGGGTCCGTTCCGCGGCCGTGCGCGGGCATCCCTCGAAGGGCCGCACGTGGGTCCGCCGGAGCCTCACGATCCTGGCCGCCGTCATCGGCATCCTCGGCATGACCACCGCCGGGTGGCTGTTCGCCCGGCAGCAGCCGCTCGAGAACCAGCTCCGGACATCGGAGCGCCAGGCGAAGCAGTTCGCGGAGCGACTGAACGCCTTCCTGACCAACCTGCCGGTTCCCTCCACCCAGCCACACGACGTGAGCCGAGCCGTCCTCATCACGGCGTCCGGCGGGCCGGGCGGCGGGGGCGCCGTCAGGGTCACGTCGACGCACTTCGAGGACATCGTGCTCGTGACGGTGGGCGGGCTGCCGCAGACCGGGGCGCCCTACCGGGCGTGGCTCGCCGGCGTCTCGGGGAAGCGCCTGTATGTCGGGAAGCTGAGCAACGGCGACTCGGTCACGGAACGTGAGTTCATCGACGACCTGCGCCTGTACCGGTACGTGGAGGTCCGCGACCAGAAGGGCCGGCTCGTCCTGAAGGGCGCGTTCAACACCACAGCCTGACGGTCCGGCCGGAACTCGAGACGCGCTGCTAGCCTTGCCGGAGATGGCAGTGGTGCGCCCCATCCACGCGGACGACGTGCTTCCCCTCGCCGACGGCCGGCGGAACGGTGGCCCGTCCGACGTCGAGGCACTCGACGCCTACTCCAGCGTGGTGACGGGCGTCGCCGAGCGCCTCCTCCCCTCCGTGGCGAGCGTCAGGGTCATGCGAAGGGTCCCCGGCGGACGCCGCGGTGAGGGTGCGGGGTCGGCCATCGTCATCTCGCCCGACGGGTTCCTCCTGACGTCGGCGCACGTCGTCCACGGGACCGACGGCGGCAGCGCGACGTTCTCCGACGGACGGGAGCTGGAGCTCGACGTCATGGGGGAGGACGCGCTCTCCGATCTGGCCGTTCTGCGGGTGCCGGCCTCCGATCTCCCCCCGGCCCGGTTCGGGGACGCCGATCGACTGCGCGTCGGGCAGCTCGTCGTGGCGGTGGGGAACCCCATGGGATTCTCCGGCTCCGTCACCGCGGGGGTGGTCAGCGCCCTCGGGCGGTCGCTGCCGACACGGGCCGGCGCCAACGCCAGGATCGTCGAGAACGTCATCCAGACCGACGTCGCCCTGAATCCCGGGAACTCCGGCGGCGCGCTCGCCGAGGGCTCAGGGGAGGTCGTCGGCGTGGCGACCGCCGTGGCCGGGTTCGGCCTCGGCCTCGCCGTTCCCGTCAACGGCATCACGCGCGGGATCGTCGCCGCGCTGCTGTCCGAGGGCCGGTACCGCCGGGCGTTCCTGGGCATCGCAGGTGGCCCCAGGCCGCTGCCGCCTCGGGTGGCCGGCGAGGTCGGGCGCCGCGGGGGCGTGGAGGTCGTGCAGGTGGTCGGCGGGAGCCCCGCCGACCGGGCCGGCCTGCGGGCCGAGGATCTCATCGTCGAGGTCGACGGCGTGCCGGTGGAGGACATGGGCGACCTGCAGCGCCTCATGACGTCGGAGCGCATCGGGGAGCGAACGGAGCTCCGCGTGTTCCGCGGCGGACGGATGGAGGCGCTTCCCGTCGTGCCGGTCGAGCTCACGGAGTCGTAGGCCGGGCCTCGTGCCCGGCCAGAGTCGTAGGCCGGGCCTTGTGTCCGGCCGGGGACAAGCCCCGGCCCACCTACGTCTTGTCGAGGGCTTCGCAGAGGTACGCGAGGCTCTTCGGATACCGGTACTCGATAGACATGTGCCCCGCGTCGAAGAGCTCGATGAAGTGGGACACCCCGAGGTCCTGGAGCTCCTTGCTCACGGCCACCGCCCCGTTGTCGAGGAACCACTCGTCCTTGCGGCCGGCGTCGATGTAGATCGCGACGAGCGAGCGGATGGCCTCGGCGTAGCGCGGCACCATCCGCACCGGATCCCAGACGAGCCACCGCTCCCACACCTCGTCGACGAGCCGGCCGGTGTGCACGTCGTAGGGCAGGGTGACGCTGCCATCGTCCTCCGCCGAGTAACAGGCAGCCATGCACCAGTCGTTCAGCAGATGGCCGTCGGACTCCTTGGCGAACGCGGGTCGCGAACGGAAGTCCTCCCAGAACCGGTCGAAGGATCCGCCGTACTCGTCGCGGAGCACGCGAACCGATCTGCGGAAGTCCGCGAGGTAGCAGGCCTCGAAGAGCGCGTCGCCGGCATGCGACGCGAGCGCGCCGAACAGGTCGGGGCGCAGCATGGGCGTGACGAACGCGCCGTAGCCGCCCGACGACTTCCCCTGGATGCCCCGCTTCTCCGGCCGGGGGTCCGTGCGGTAGCGCTCGTCCACGAACGGGACCAGCTCCTCGCACAGGTAGTCGTGGTACCGCCCGGTGCCCGGCGAGTTCAGGAACTGGCTGCCCCCGAGCGACGTCCAGGCGTCGACGAACACCACGATGGCCGGCGGCGCCTGCTCCCCGGCGAACAGGTCGTCGATGAGCTCCAGGTAGTTGGATCGGAACGCCGCTCGGTTGCGCCACATGTCGATCTGCCCGGTCAGCCCCTGGATGACGTACACACTCGGGTAGCGGCGATCGTCGTCGCGGTCGTATCCCGGCGGCGTGTAGACCCACAATGGGCGCTCCGCCGGATCGCCGAGGGGGTTCCCCGACAGGAGCTCGCTGCGGAACGTGTGCTCGTCAATCCGGCCCGCGAACTCCCTGTCCCAGGGTTGCATGTGCCTCAGGAAACCGGATCCATGGCCAGCTGCACCGAGCCGACCATGTGCATCTCGGTGCCGCTCAGCGCTCCCCCGGACGGGAGGCCCTCGAACGTCATCGTGAGATCGAAGTCCGCGAGCGCCAGGCCCTTGACGATGTTTCCGGCCTCGGGGTCGAACCAGCACGTCTGCGTTCCCTTCATCGAGCCGCCGTACCGAAGGGTGACTCCGCGCAGCGCGTCGACCCCCGTCGTGCCGCTCTGGCCGACGAGCCCCTGGAACATCGACATCAGCTTGGACAGGTCGAGCGTCAGATCGAGGGGCACCCGGACCTCGCTCTCGATGACGGCCGTCCGCTCCCCGGACACGGTCTCGTAGCGATCGAACGTGTTGTGGGTGCTGTAGTCGATGGTCCCGCCGCCCAGCGGGAAGGGGCGGCTGTACGTCTTGTCCCACGTGTCCCCCGGACCGACGGGTCCATCGGGGAGGAGGGGCGTGAGCTGATCGAACCCGGGGATGGACCCGAGCCCGCCGCTGCCACCGCCCAGGGCTCCCGCGCCGCCGCTGAGGATCCTTCCGTCCGGCGTGATGCGCAGCTTGCTGTGGACGTCCCCGATGGTGTTGGGGACGCTCTGGCCGTTCACGGAGAGGGTCAGGTCTTCCATCGAGAACTCGATCGTCGCCACGCCCCGGTCGTCGACGGCGAGCGTCCGGTAGCCCGCGGTCGAGTCCATCGTCTCGTTCAGCGGTTGGTCGTGGCCACTGATCCCCAAAGTCGCGTCGATCCCCATGTGCATGCGATAGCTGATCGTGTTGTCCCTCTTGAAGTCGAGGGCCAGGGCCACGTCGGGGCCGCCGTTCGAGCCGCCGCGCGTGAAGAGGAACGCGAGCGCCGCTGCGACGAGCACCGTGACGGTGACGAGCGCGGTGAGGATCCGGGTTCTGGGGGACCGCGGGCGCTCCGGGGGAGCGGACACGAAGCTGTCGACGGGGCGGGCGGGCGGCTCCGGTGCGGCAGGCGGCTCCTGCATCGCTCTCGACTGTCGCAGATGCGCGGGGTTGCGGCAAATACCCCGATAGACTGCTTCCATGCCGGGCATCACCGACCTCGTGGGCATCGGGCTGGCCGGCGGACAGGGCGTGCGGGCCAGGCCGCTCACGCTGAAAGCGCCCGGCTACCTGCGATCGAAGGCCGCCATGTCGTTCCTCGGGCGGCGTTTGATCCACTGGGTCATCCAGGTGCTGGCCGCCGAGGGGATCAAGGAGTACTACGTCGTCGCGCACGGCAAGGAGAACCGCTACCAGATCAAGGTGATGATCGGGTACGGCGAGCAGCTGGGGGTCGACGTGCAGTACTCGCCGGTGAAGTACGACGCGCTCAGCAGCGGCAGCGCGGACTCCACCCTTCGCATGCTGGAGCACTGGGACCTCTCGGGGCCGGCGCTCGTGTTCCCCACCGATTCGATCATCGACTTCGAGCTCGAGCCCATGTATCGCACGCACCTCGAGCGGCAGCCGGTCGCCACCGTGGCTGCGATGACGAGAGGCCCGGTCGAGGTGGCCGGGAAGTACGGGGTCATGCTGACCGATGCCGAAGGGCGGATCGTGGAATTCGTCGAGAAGCCGACGCTTCAGGAGCTTCGCGATCACTACGCCGACGTCCCGGCCGCCGATTTCGACCGCCTGCCCCTGCTCACGAACGCGGGGTTCTATCTCGTGGATTCGGCGACACTTCGCGGGCTCGCGGACAACGTCGAGATCGCGACGCTCCGCCGGGACCGGCTCGATTTCGGCAAGGACCTGCTGCCGTGGCTCGTCGGCAACGGGTACCCCGTGTACGCGCACACCGTGCGCGCCGTGGGGGATCTCGGCAACGTGCAGGATTACCTGGAGACCATGGTGGACGCGCTCCACGGCGACTTCGAGTCCGTCACGCGCCAACTCGGACCGCCCTTCGATCCCGAGCGCAACGTGTGGATCGCGCCGGAGTCGCTGTCGTTCCGGGACGAGCGCAGCGGCAAGACGCTCGCCGAGAAGCTCGGCGAAGGGCTCGTGACGATCGGACCGGCGGTCCGCATCGGCAGGTTCTGCGAGATCGGCCCCGGCGTCGTCATCAGCGAGTCGAACCTGGACGACGACGTCGAGGTTCGCGAGGGGGCGTACATCTCGCGATCGCAGATCCGCGACGGGGCCATCGTCGGCCCAGGAGCCCGGCTGCGGTCCTCGGTCGTGGGATCGATGACCGAGATCCGCTCCGATCACGCGAAGCGAACGGTGATCGAGGACGGCGTCGCGCTCGGCGACGAGGTCACGGTGTACGCGGGCGTTCGGTTGCAGGGAGGTGTCGCCGTCTACCCGCGACTGAAGATCCCGGCCGCCATCGACGTGCCGCCGGGGGCCGAGATCACCGAGGCCGAGGACGTGCTCCGATACCTGTGACGGCGACCCGGCGCTTCGGCAAGGCGTGATGCGGTACGGGCTGGCGTTGCCGCACTACGACTTCTCGTTCCCCGACCACGAGCCCGTGACGTTCGACCGCGTCGCGGAGTTCGCCCGCACCGCGGAGGGCCTCGGGTTCCACTCGGTGTGGATCTCCGACCACTTCTTCCTCTCGCTGGAGCGGTACGGCGGCAGCGACGAGCTGCTGGGGTCCCTCGAGCCGTTCACGACGCTGGCGGCGCTGTCGCAGGCCACGGAGCGGATCCGGCTGGGGACGCTGGTGGCGTGCGCGCCGTTCCGCCACCCCGGGATCCTGGCCAAGCAGGCCACCGCCCTCGACCTGCTCTCGGAGGGACGCCTCGACCTCGGGATCGGGGCCGGGTGGTACGAGGACGAGTTCCGCGCCTTCGGCTATCCGTTCGGGACGACGGGGGAGCGTTTCGAGCTCCTGGAGGAGACGCTGGGCGTGCTCGGCCAGCTGTTCCGCGACGGTCCGGCCGACCACGACGGGCGCCATTTCCGGCTTCGCGGCGCGTACAACCATCCCGTTCCGGCACAGTCGCCCCGGCCGCCGGTGTGGCTGGGGTCGAAGGGCGGCGATCGATCGCTGCGACTCGCCGCGCGCTACGCCGACGGCTGGAACACGGTGTGGCGATGGGAGCCGTCGGCGTACGCCGAGCGGGTGGCGGCCGCGCGGCGGGCGTGCGAGGCGGAGGGCCGCGACCCGTCCACGCTTCGCCTGTCCGTCGGCCTCTACGCTCTCGTTGGCGAGGACGACGCCGATCTCCGGGCCCGCTTCCGGCAGTTGCAGGCATGGACACCGGGCGGAGCGCTCGACGGGCAATCACTCCAGGAGTTCACGACGGGCGCGTTCGTCGGCACGCCGGAACGCCTCCGGGAGCTGGGGCAGGAGTTCGCCGACCAGGGCGTCGAGGAGATCATCCTCAGCCCGGCGTCGCTGCCGTTCGCCTTCTTCGATCCCTCGATGCTGGAGCTTGCATCGGCCACGTTGGTCGCGCCGAGCTGACGCCGTGGACTTCCTCGAGGCCGCGCTCGCCGTGCTTCGGGACGAGGGCAAGCCGTTGCACTGGACCGTGGTCCAGGATCTCGCCCTGAAGCGCGGCTACCTGGACCCCTTCACCCAACGCGGGATCCGTCAGGGCGTGATCGCGGCGCTGGCCCAGGCCGCCACCGACGGGACCGTGAGGAAGGCCGGGAAGGGCGTCTACGAGCTGGTCTGAGCCTTGGGCGGCCGGCCTCGGCGCTTCGCCGTGGACTTCGCCGGGCGTCCGCGCCGCTTCGCCGTGGACTTGGCCGCACGCCGCTTGGCCGTCGACTTCGCCGGGCGCCCCCGTCGCTTGGCCGTGCTCTTCTTGGCCGACGCGCTCTTCGGCGGCCTGCCCCGGCGCCGGGGCGCTTCTCCCGCCGCGACGGTACGGCGCCGGCCGCGCCTCGGCGGCCGACCACCGGCGGTGAGCTCAGACAGATGCGTCGAACAGAAATCCTTCACAAAGCTGCGGTTCCCGACCTTGATGGTCACCGTTTCCGCAGCCGGTCGGCCGCATACGTCACACACCAAGATGAATTGCTCGCCCATCGTGAAGCCTCCTCCCGCCAGGGAACGCGATCGAGACGCAACTATATTGCATTGAGCGAGACTTTCGCCAATCGCGCCGCTAGCGTCGGTAGGAGATCGTGGAGAAACGCTCGAGTTTCTCGAACTCGTGGTGCGCCTCGATATAGCGCACGGTGCCCGAACGCGACCGCATGACCATGGAATAGGTCGCCGCGCCGTCGGCGTCGTAGTGCACGCCTCGCAGGAGCGCGCCGTTCGTGATGCCGGTCGCCGCGAAGAAGACGTCCTTGCCGGAGACCAGGTTTTCGAGCGTGAGGACCTCGCCGACGTCGAAGCCGGCCGATTCGAGCTTCTCGCGTTCGTCGTCGTTGCGCGGGTACAGCCGCCCCTGCATGTCGCCGCCCAGACATTTCAGCGCGCACGCGGCGATCACGCCTTCGGGCGTCCCGCCGATCCCCATCAGCATGTCGATCCCCGAGTCGGGCCTGGCGGCGGCGATGGCCGGCGCGACGTCGCCGTCGGTGATGAGGAACACCCTGGCGCCCGATTCGCGGCAGCGCCTGATCATCTCCTCGTGCCGGTCGCGGTCGAGGATGACGACCGTGATGTCCTCGGGGCGCAGGCCTTTCGCCCGCGCCACGCGCCGGACGTTCTCCTCCGGCGGCGCGGTGATGTCGAGCGCGCCCACCGCCCCGGGGCCCACGGCGATCTTCTCCATGTACACGGCGGCGCCCGGGAAGAACATCGTGTCGCGCTCGGCCACGGCGACCACGGAGAGCGCGTTGGGCTGCCCCAGGCTGGTGAGCCGGGTGCCGTCGATGGGATCGACGGCCACGTCGACGGCCGGGCCGTTGCCGTTGCCGACCTCCTCGCCGTTGTAGAGCATCGGCGCCTCGTCCTTCTCGCCCTCGCCGATCACGACGACGCCGGCCATGGCCACGGTGTCCAGCATGAGGCGCATGGCGTCGACGGCGGCCTGGTCGGCGGCGACCTTGTCGCCGCGTCCGACCCACCGGGCGCCGGCCAGCGCCGCGGCCTCCGTGACGCGGACGATCTCCAGGGCGAGGTTGCGATCCGGCCGATCGTCGTCCATCAAAGGAGCACCTCCAGGATGCAGTTGGGGTCGGCGGCCTCGAAGACGACCCGCTCGACCGCCGCATGGTACGGCAGGTCGAGGTGCAGCTCCTCCGCCAGGCGCCGGACGTCCTTCGCGGACTCGACGCCCTCGACGGTCATGCCCCGGCGTTCGAGATCGCGGACCACCTCGTCGGGATGGCCCCCGGCGCCGACGAGCTCCCCGTACAGGCGGTTGCGGCCTCCGAGGCTCGTGACGAGCACGTCCCCGAGGCCCGCGAGGCCGAGCGCGGTCTCCGCCCGACCGCCGACCGCCACGATCATCTCGGTGATCTCGTGGATCGCCTTGGTGAACAGCGCGGCCTTCGCGTTCTTGAAGTCCTCGTCCAGGACCTTGCCCAGCCCGTCGAGCAACCCGGCGCCGATCGCGGCCACGTTCTTCAGGACCGTGCAGTACTCGACGCCGATCACGTCGTCGGTGAACTGCAGCTGGAACGTCCGGTGCACGAGCGGCTCACCGGCCTTGCGGGCGTCGATCTCGTTGGCGGACGCCCACACCGCCGTGGACGGGAGCCCCTGCGCGAGCTCGGCGGCGAGGCAGGGCCCGGCCATCGCGACCACGGTGGCGTGCGGCAGCTCCTCGGCGTACACCTCGGACATCCGCTTGCCGGTCTCCGGCTCCAGGCCCTTGCCCAGCGAGACCACGAAGGCCGAGTCGTGGATCTCCTCGCGCACCATCTCCGAGAGGGAGCGAGCGCCCGAGGAGCTGGCGCCCATGACGGCGACCTCGCAGCCGGCGGCGGCCTCCCCGAGCGCCTCGGGCCCGTGGATCCGCAGGGGGGTCGGCAGGTGCTCCGGAAGGCTCGGGTGGCGGCCCTCCTCCCGGATGTGGCCCAGGACCTTGTCGTCGTAGGGATTGGCCCAGAGCGCGGTGTCGATCCCTCGGCGCGCGGCGTGCATCGCCACGGCCGTGCCCATGGCGCCGGCGCCGAAGACGGTGAATCTGGCCACCGGCTCACGATAATTGGGGGATGGACGCCGAGCATCCTCACCGGCTGAGCCCGCCCACGACCTACGGGCTGCTGACCGTGGGCGTCGTGGCCGTGTCCTTCTCGGCGATCTTCATCCGGCAGGCGCACGCGCCGGCCCTGGCCATGGCCTTCTGGAGGAACCTCATCGCCACGGCCCTCGTGCTGCCGCCGGCGCTCGTCCTGCACCGGGAGGAGTTCCGTTCGCTCACCCGACGGGACGTGGCGGTTGCTCTGCTGTCGGGCGCGTTCCTCGCGGCGCACTTCATCACCTGGATCCCGTCGCTGCAGTACACGACGGTTGCGGCCAGCACGGTGCTGGTGTGCACGGTGCCGGTGTTCGTGGCGATCGGCTCGCTGTGGGTGGGCGAGCGCGTGAGCCGGGGTGCCGCCGTCGGGATCGCGGTCACGCTCGCCGGAGCCATCGTCGTGTCGGGTGGGGACTTCGGCGTCTCGTCCCGGGCGGTGCTCGGCGACGTCCTGGCGCTGCTCGGGGCGATCTTCGCGGCCGGGTACTTCCTCATCGGGCGCAACCAGCGCCAGCGCCTGCCGCTGCTCGTGTACGTCACGATCGTGTACGCGACCTGCACGGTCGTCCTCGTGCCGGCGATGGCCGTGGGCGGCGCGCGGTTCACGGGGTTTCCTGCCGCCACGTGGGGCTTGTTCGTCCTCATGGCGGTCGTGCCGCAGATCCTGGGACACACCGTCTTCAACTTCCTGCTGCGCGATCTCGATCCCACCGTGATCACGGTCGCCATCATGGGCGAGCCGGTCGGCGCCGCGTTGCTGGCGCTGGCATTCTTCAGCGAGGTCCCGAGCTGGTGGACGGTGCTGGGCGGCGTCCTCATCCTGCCCGGCATCTACGTTGCCGTGACCGCGCAGGCCCGGAAGCCGGGGGAGGTCCCGGTCCCGGCGGAATGACCCGCGCGTTACAGTGCGGCCGATGGCGAGGAAAGCGCCGCCGGTCACGGACATCCGCGATGTGCAGGTCATCAAGCACGATCGCAGCTTCCTCCTGACCGACATGCACGGGGACGTCCCGGAGGGCAACACCGCCGCGCTCGGCCTGTACCACAAGGACACGAGGTTCCTGTCGCGCTTCGATCTCACGATGGACGGACAGCGGCCGCTGCTGCTGCACTCGTCGACCGAACGCAACTACTCGCAGCTCGTCGAGATGGTGCTGCCGTTCAGCGCCGTCGACCCCCAGGGGTTCGAGCACAAGGAGAACGTCACGCTGTCGCGGTACCGGCTGCTCGGCGACGCGCTGTTCGAGCGCCTCAAGGTGGCCAACTTCGGGAGAGACCGCAGGACGATCGCGGTCTCGCTGCGCTTCGCGTCGGATTTCCTCGACCTCTTCGAGGTCCGGGGGATCGAGCGGGAGCAGCGGGGCCAGATGCAGAAGCCGCGCGTGGACAGGAACCAGGTCGAGCTGTCGTACCGGGGCCTCGACGGCGCGATCCGGAGCTGCACGTTCCGGTTCTCCCCGCAACCCGACACGCTCACGGAGGCCCACGCGGAGTTCTCCTTCGACCTGGAGTCCCGGAGCGAGGCCGAGATCGGGATCGAGATCGTGCCGCAGGTGGGGGGCGACGCCGCGTCTCGCCGGTCCCTGCAGGAGGCGCGCGGACAGCTCGAGCGTGACTACTCCCGGTGGCGCAAACAGTGCACCAGGTTCAAGACGTCGAACCTCCAGCTGTCGCGGTTCCTCGACCGGGGGATCCTCGACCTGCGGATGATGCTGTCGATCGGCGACGACGGTGTCCCGTGGATCGACGCCGGCGTGCCGTGGTTCTCGGCGATGTTCGGCCGCGACAGCCTGCTGACGGCCTACGAGTGCATGGGCGTCAACCCGGAGCTCGCGTGGAACGTGCTGCGGGGCCTCGCCGCGCTGCAGGGCAAGCAGGAGGACGACGTGCGTGAGGAGGAGCCCGGCAAGATCCTGCACGAGGTCCGGGTGGGGGAGATGGCCGCCGCCGGCGAGATCCCGCACACGCCGTACTTCGGATCCGTGGACTCCACGCCGCTGTGGCTCATCCTGCTGTCCTACGCGTACCAGTGGACGGATGACCTCGAGTCCGTGAAAGCCCTGTGGCCGAACGCGCTGGCGGCGCTGGAGTGGATCGACAGGTACGGCGATCGGGACGGCGACGGGTACGTGGAGTACGTGAAGCGCGCGCCGCGCGGCCTGGACAACCAGGGGTGGAAGGACTCGCACGACGCGGTCGTCTATCCGGACCGGACGAAGGCGCCGCCGCCGATCGCTCTCGTCGAGGTCCAGGGCTACGTCTACGACGCGAAGCGCAGGATGGGATGGCTGGCGCGGGCGCTCGGCGACGAGGAGCTCGCCGTGCGGCTCGACCGAGAGGCGGAGGATCTGAAGGAGCGCTTCAACCGGGACTTCTGGATGGAGAAGGAGAGCTACTACGGGCTCGCGCTGGACGGCGACAAGAAGCTCGTCACGACCATCACGTCGAACCCGGGCCATTGCCTGTGGTCGGGGATCGTCGACGTCGAGAACGCGGGCCGCGTCGCCCGGAAGCTGATGGGGGCCGCGCTGTCGAGCGGATGGGGCATCCGCACCCTGGCCGCCCGGCAGGACGCCTACGACCCGATCGGCTATCACACGGGGTCGATCTGGCCGCACGACAACGCGCTCATCGCGCACGGGCTGAAGCTGTACGGCTTCGACCGGGAGGCCATGCAGATCATCGACCAGCTCTCGCTGGCCGGCGCGTTCTTCCCCTTGGCGCGCTACCCGGAGCTGTTCTGCGGGTTCTCCCCCGACGAGGTGCCGCTGCCGGTGGAGTACCCCGTGGCCTGCCGCCCGCAGGCGTGGGCCTCGGGCGCGCCGTTCATGATGATCCGGTCCTACGGGGGCCTCGTCGCCGATGCGCCGAACCGCACGCTGTACATCTCGCAGCCGTCGCTCCCGTCGTGGCTGGAGGAGGCCGAGATCCAGGGGATGCGCGTCGGGAAGGCGCGAGTCGACCTCGCGCTCAGCCAGCGCGGCGGGGTCACCGCGATCCACGTCCCCCGCAAGGAGGGCGACCTCGAGATCCTCATCCGCCAGTAGCGGCGGGCTGCCGCCGCGGGAGCGATGCGTGCGTTATGCCGCGGGCGGCGACGGTCCGACCCGCGCCCACTTCCCCGCCTGCCGGTCCTTCTCGCCCTTCTCCCGATGGTCCCCCCGACACCGAGGCTTCATGTTCGGATGCGACGTGCTCCCGCAGGCCGCATAGGGCTCCACGTGATCGAACTCCGGTCTGAACCGCCTCCCGCAGTCGATACAGGCCACGCCCTCGAACTCCGGTGGTTCCCCGAGCTCGAGCGCGACCTGGACCTCCACGGCGATGGTGCGTGACCACCGTTTGAGGTGCCTGAGATCCTTGCCGTCGTAGAACACCCCACTCAGGAAGGCATCCTTCGCGATCTCCTTGGCGGTAGCCGGAGCCACGGGACCGACGCCTGGGATCTTGCACACCTCCCCGTCCCTGACGTCGCTCCACCCACGCTTCGCCACCTCGTGGCTCACCAGGACCACGAGCTCGGGGCGCTTGGCCCGGCCTTTGCCGTTCCCGGAGAGCAGAGCTGCGTACGCATCGGCCAGGTGGTGCTCGAAGGGCTCGTGCTCGCCCTCGCCGCGGGTTCGCTTGGCCGCTCTGGCCCGCCGCTCGGCCTCGGCTTCGGCTCGGGCCACGATCGGGGTGCCCGCATGGGGCTCCAGGCGCAGATGGACGTTCACCATTCCCAGGTCGTCGGTGTGGCTTCGGGCGGAACGAGCCTCGCGCTGGCGCTCGGCCAACCCTCGGTGCTGCTCGGCTTCGAGCTTCACCTTGCGCGCCTGCTCCTTGAGCACCTGGAACGACGACATCCGTGCCAGCGGGACGAGCTCCCGGGCTGCCCCGGGTGCCGCGGCCTCTGCCTTCGCGATCTCCGCCGCCTGGGGAAGCGACACTTCGCCCTGTCGCATCGCAGCCCGAAGCTCCGGTGCTTCCTCGATGACCTTGGCCGTCTCGAGAGTCGTCTTGGCCTCGCCGACCGAAGTGCCGGTGGTGCGGGCGAGCTCCGCTTCATCGCGCGCGGCCCGAGCGAGTGCCGTCACGCCGAACGACGCCAGTCGCTGCGCTTGCGCGTACGCCCGGAGTGCCTCGCGCCGCTCGTCGGCCGTGAGCGCCGCCGGCTCGAGGGTCGCATTGGCCTGCTCGAGCATGGCGATGGCACCACCAAGGTGCTTCGCCGGCTCATCCACATCCATGCTCGTAACGATAGCGAACACGTGTTCGACTCGCATCACCCATCAGGTGGATATCGCCAGATCCACCGGGGGATTTCGCATAACGCAGACCGAAGTTGGTTCCGCCGACGCGACCACTAGGATTGCCTCGATGGATCTCACCCTCACCGCCGAACAGGAGATGGTGCGCAAGACGGCGCGGGACTTCTCCGACCGCGAGATCGCGCGGTTCGCCCGCGACTGGGACCGGGCCGAGGAGATGGATCGCGCGATCGTCGGCAAGCTCGCCGAGATCGGGTTCCTCGGCGCCCCACTGCCGGAGGAGTACGGCGGCGGCGGGCTCGACAACGTCTCGTACTGCTTGATCATCGAGGAGGTCGGGCGGGCCGACTCCAACGTTCGCGGGATCATCTCCGTCAACACCGGGCTCGTCGGCAAGACCGTCTACAAATGGGGGACCGAGGAACAGAAACGCCAATGGCTCCCGCGGATCACGTCCGGCGAGGCCCTCGGATGCTTCTGTCTCACGGAGCCCGGCACGGGGTCGGATGCCGCCAACCTCGCCACGAAGGCGGAGCGCGACGGCGACGAATGGCTCCTGAGCGGGTCGAAGATGTTCATCACGAACGGCACGTGGGCCGGAGTGGCGCTCGTGTTCGCGAGGAGCGGCGGCCCCGGCCCCAAGGGGCTCACCGCGTTCCTGGTCCCCACAGACAGCGAGGGCTTCTCGGCCACCGAGGTCAGGGGGAAGCTCGGACTCAGGTCCGGCGACACCGCGGAGATCACGCTGGAGCGGGTCCGCGTCCCCGACGCGAACCGGCTCGGCGACGAGGGCGCCGGGTTCAAGGTCGCGATGTCGGCGCTGGACTCCGGGCGGATGTCGCTCGCGGCGGGGTGCGTGGGCATCGCGCAGGCGTGTCTCGATGCCGCGGTGCAGTACTCGAAGGATCGCATCCAGTTCGATCGGCCCATCGCGAGGTTCCAGCTGGTGCAGGAGCTGATCGCCGACATGGCCGTGGAGATCGACGCGGCGAGGCTGCTGACGTGGCGCGTGGCGGCGCTCGCCGACCAGGGCCAGCCCCACCGCCTCGAGTCCAGCTACGCGAAGTACTACGCGAGCGAGGTGGCCGTCAGGGCCGCCAACGCCGCGCTCCAGGTCCACGGCGGCTACGGCTACGTCGACGAATACCCCGTCGGCAAGTACCTAAGAGACGCCAGGGTCACCACGCTGTACGAGGGCACGAGCCAGGTTCAGAAGTTGATCATCGGCCGAGCCCTCACCGGCGAGAACGCGTTCACGTGACCTCGCGAAACCTCGGGCAGATCACGAGAACGCTCACGGAGCCGTGGAAACCCGTGGTGGTGGCTGAGGCGAACGGCTTCCAGATGAAGGTGGCGAAGGTGCTCGGCGAGTTCCCCTGGCACATCCACGAGCGGGAGGACGAGCTGTTCCACTGCGTCGAGGGCACATTCCGGATCGAGCTCGAAGGTGTGGATCCCATCGAGCTCGCTTCCGGCGACGTGTTCGTGGTCCCCGCCGGAACCCGCCATCGCCCTGTCGCCGATCAGCCGGCCGTCACGATCCTCTTCGAGCGGGCCGAGACCAAGCAGTACGGCGACTGAGCCACGGGTAGACTCGCCGTCCATGCCGGGGATCGATCTGCACACGCACACCCATTACTCGGATGGCACGTTGTCGCCGCTCGAGCTGTTCCAACTCGCCGCGGAGCGCGGGCTCGACACACTGGCGCTCACCGATCACGACACGACCTCCGGGCTTCCCGAGGCTCGCGAGGCTGCCGACGCCACCGGCGTGGAGCTCGTCCCGGGCGTGGAGTTCTCCGCCGAGTACGAGGGCGCCAGCCTCCACGTGCTCTGCTACTGGCCCGACGAGGACGATGCCGACTTCCAGGCCGAGCTGATGCGCCTGCAGGACTCCCGCCTTCGCCGCGGCGAGCTCATGGTGGAGAAGCTCCAGGAGCTCGGGTACCCGGTCCGCTTCGAGCGCATCCGCGAGATCGCCGCGGGGAAGAACATCGTCCGCCCGCACATCGCGCAGGCCATGGTCGAGGCGGGCATCATCCAGGCCGAGGACCAGGCCTACACCGATGAGTTCATCGGAGACGGGGGCCGCGCCTACGTCGAGAAGCACGCGCTCGACCCCGTCGACGCTCTCGCGCTCATCAAGAAGGCCGGCGGGGTCTGCGTGATCGCCCACCCCGCCATGTGGCGTGGGCAGGAATCCGTCCCGGACGCCCTCATCGAGAAGCTGGCCGCTGCCGGCATGGACGGCGTCGAGGTCGACCATCCCGACCAGACGCCCGAGGCTCGCACGCACTACCGCGACCTCGCGCAGCGGCTCGGGCTCGTGGTCACCGGCTCGACCGACTATCACGGCGAGCGATCTCCGGGCATCCTCCCCGGCGACGAGCGCACCGATCCCGCGCAGTTCGAGGCGCTGAAGGAACGCCGCCGCTGACCTCGCACATCGACGTCGTGTTCCTCGACGTCGGCGGCGTGATCTATGAGGACCGCTGGTACTCGAACGCGCTGAAGCAGGGCCTCCGCGAGCTCGGCGCCGAATTCACCGACGAGGAGTTCGCCGCCGAGTACGACGCCTGTCGCAGCGCGCAGTCGGGCTCGTTCCGCCGCCGGCTCACCGCGAGGTTCCTGGGATCCGAAGCGCGCGTCGACGAGGTCGTGGCCCACGCCGCGGAGCACTGGGCGTACCCGCCCGAGGCGCTGCACGAGGACGTGATCCCGTGTCTCGAGGACCTGCGGGCGGGCTATCGGCTCGGCGTCATCGCCAACCAGCAGTCGGCCGTGCGCGAGGCCATGCGCCGCGACGGCGTCGATGCCTTCTTCGACGTCTGGGCCATCTCGGAGGACGTCGGCGTGGAGAAGCCCGACCCGCGTCTCTTCGCCCACGCCATCGAGATCGCGGCGACCGCCCCCCAGCGCACCGTCATGTGCGGCGACCGCCTCGACTACGACGTGGAGCCGGCGAGAGGAGCGGGCATGCGAGCGATCTGGATCCTCCGCGGAGAGGCGCCGAGGGATCCGACGCCGGAGCAGCTCACACGAGCGGACGCGTCGGTGAGGTCACTGGGGGAGTTGAAGACGGTGCTGCAGGATCTGTGAGCGAGCGAGGCTACTCGGAGCCGTCGCCGAGGAGCCCGCGGACGCAGTACGCGCTCCGGGTCTCGCCGTCGCCGCTCGTGCGCACCGGGCCCAGCGCCACGACGTCCAGGTAGCTCGACAGCGAGCGGTAGGTCTCCTCGCACACGAACACCTGGTCCGGCCCGGCGAACTCCTGCAGGCGAACGGCGAAGAGCTTCACCGTCCCGGTGGCCTGGAACTCGATCCCGGCCCCCTTCACGTGGGTGTCGACGACGGTGCCGGAGCTCACGCCCACGCACGCGTGGAAGCGCTCGTCGATCGAGGGGTGCAGCCTGGCGGTCGCCGCGTCGCGAGCCGCTCGCCCCGCGACGACGCCGCGAAGGGCATGGTCCTCGTCGAAGGTCGCGGTGATGGTGGGTTGCTCCCGCTCCCCGCCGAGCGAGACCTCCATCCCGCCGAGGGACTCGATGGCCCGGAGCACCCGCTCCAGGGTCTGGTTCAGCAGGTCGAGGGCTCCGTCCTCACCGACCTTCTCCCGGACCGGCTCCCAGCCCCGGATCTCCACGGAGACCACGGTGACCAGGCGCTCGACGCGCCGGCCGAGGTGCTCGTTCTGCTCCATCTGGGGGGCGAACCCGGTCAGGGTGTCCTCGATGGAGCCGGCCTTCAGCACCGGCAGGGGGACGACTTTCTCGGGAGATTCGGCCATCTCCCGTGAGGTATCGGCCGTTCGGCGGACGGCCTGAAGCTCCGGGCTCAGGCGTCCTTGACCTCGCCGAACGCCGACAGCGCCGCCGTGCTGCGCTCGAGATCGGGCAGCTCGTGGCCACCGGTCATCTCCCCGATGGCCCAGTGCGCGAGGTCCCGGATGGAGACGATGCCGGCGAGCG
>JBHELK010000031.1:0-8408 GCA_046263085.1 Actinomycetota bacterium | reverse complement strand
CGCCGACACCGACACCCACGCCGACACCCACGCCGACCCCCACACCCACGCCCACCCCGTAACCGGGAGAGCCCCGCCGGTGGTCAGAGGCCGATGTCGGCCGCCACGGACTGCAGGCCTTCGATCGAGACGGCAAAGAAGTCGTCGAGCGGAAGGCCGATGGACTCCTCGACCGCGGTGACCTCCTCGCGGTTCACGCCCGGCGCGAAGGACTTTTCCTTCAGCTTCTTCTTCACGCTGGACACCTTCATGCCGGTCGCCTTCTCGGGACGGACCAGGGCCGCGGCGACCAGGAGGCCCGCCACGGCGTCGGCGTGGACCACTGCCTTCGACATGAGGTCGGTGCGGTACTCCTCGTAGGCGTGGGCGAGCACGGCGTTGATGACGCGGTCGTCCACGCCTGCGTCACGGAGCCACTCGGCCGCAAGCCGGGCGTGGCGCTCGGTGACGTCGGCGGTCTGATCCTGGTCGAGGTCGTGGAAGAGGCCGGCCTGGCCCCACAGCTCCTCGTCCTCGCCGAACCGGCGGGCCAACGCCCGCATGACGCCCTCCACCGAGATCAGGTGCCGGACGGTGGTCTCCTTCTCGGGCTTCTCCGCCGCGAGCTTGCGAGCTTCGTCTCTGTCCATGACGACGAAGCTTACGCGCCGCGCTACTCCAGGTGGTACGGAACGCTCGTCAGCACCACCCGCTCCTCGAACAGGAACAACCGCTTGACGAACAGCGCCGTCTGGCGGTGCAGCAGGTAGTGCAGCCGCTTGCGCGGGACGAGCTCGGGGATCACGAGCGCCACCACGGTGTTCGGCTGCGCCGTGTGCTTGCGGACCTCCTGCAGCATCGGGCCGGTGAGGTCGCGGAAGGGAGCGTCGACGATGTCGAGCGCCACGCCGGGCCTCCGCTCGAACCAGTCGTTGACGACCTTCTCCACCTCGCCGTGATCGAGCGCGAAGTACACCGCACGGGTCTCGAGGGCCTCGAGGGATCGCGCGTAGTTCACGGCGCGGATGGTCGCGTCGTTGACCCCCGAGACGAACACGAGCGCCACCGTGCGCTCCGGCGCGAACGGCAACGCGTCGACCCCCACCGGGCGCCCCTCGGAGAGCACGACCGGCGCGTCGGTCACGGCGATCCGTCGCTCCCGAAGCAGCGACGCCTTCAACCGGATGAGCTGGGGGTGGCGGAGCAGGTAGAAGAGGGAGGGCTTCTCGATGAGCTCCGGGATCACCACCGTGGCGAAGTCCCCGGAGTCGCGTGGGATCCCCTCGAGATAGGCCCGCACCCGCTCGGTCAGGCTCCCGTCCTCGCGCGGGAACGGCTCGAGCTCCGGACCACCCCGCGTGAACTCGAGCCATCGATCCGCGAGGTCCACGGAGAACCCGTTCGTGGACATGTGGAGCGCGTGCAGATCGGTGGGACGGAACGAGCGGATGTACCCGAGGGCCTCCGCGGTGGCCGCGTCCAGGTCCGGGACCAGGAGCACGACGTGGTTCCGTGCCGTGTGGGGTTCGACGGCGCGCCCCCGGAGCTGGCCGCGCACGGCCGAGTAGTGACGGTTGATCGAGTGCATGATCAACACGATCACCGGCATCGCCGCGATGGAGATCCACGCCCCCTGTTTGAACTTCGTCGCCGCCGTGATGACCAGGACGATGCCCGTCAGCGCGGCTCCCACCAGGTTGATGATCATCGACCTGCGCCACCCCGAGCTCTTCGCGTCGTTCCGGCGTCGGACCTTGAGCCAGTGCCGGACCATCCCGGCCTGGGACAGCGTGAAGGCGGTGAACACCCCCACCACGTAGAGCTGGATGAGCCGGTCGAGGCTCGCGTGGAACGCGACGATCAGCGCCGCGGCGAGCACCGAGAGCACGATGACGCCGTTCGAGAACACCAGCCGGTCACCGAGGTTCCGGAACTGGCGCGCCACGAACCGGTCCTGCGCCAGGATGGCCAGCAGACGCGGGAACCCCTGGTACGCGGTGTTCGCGGCGAGGACGAGGATCCCCGCGGTGAAGATCTGCACGGCGTAGAACCCGAAGCCGCCGCGGAAGACGGCGAAGGCGATCTGCCCCACCACCGAGCGCTCGCCGGTCGCGGGCGGGACCACGCCCCGGATATGGGTGGCGAGCAGCGAGATCCCGAGGAACATGACGACCGAGGCGACGCCCATGATCACGAGGGTCCGCTGCGCGTTGCGCGACTGCGGCCGCTTGAAGGCGGGGATCGCGTTCGAGATGGCCTCCACGCCGGTGAGCGCGGTCGCGCCGGAGGAGAACGCGTGCAGGATCACGAACAGCCCGACCGGCGCGAGCGTGCGGGACAGGCCCTCGATGGCCTGCACGTGCTGGCCCGCGGCCGACGGGCACCCTCCGACGCACCGCACGAACCCGAGGATCAGCATGGCCAGGATCGACGCGATGAAGGCGTAGGAGGGGAACGCGAACAGGGCGCCGGTCTCGCGCACGCCGCGGAGGTTCGCCACCGTCAGCAGGACCACGGCCCCGATCGAGAGCTCGACGGCGTGCCCAGCGAGCCCCTGCACGGCGCCGAGGATCGCGATGACGCCCGCCACCACCGAGACGGCGACGGTGAGGATGTAGTCCACGAGCAGAGCGGCGGCCCCGATCAACGCGGGGAGCGTGCCGAGGTTGTCCTTGGCCACGACGTAGGCTCCGCCTCCCGACGGATAGCCCTTGCAGATCTGCACGTACGACGCCACCACCACCGCCATGAGCGCGGCGATGGCGAAGGCGATGGGCAGGATCATGTTGCGTGAGGCCGCGCTCGCCGCCAGGAGCACCACCATGATCTGCTCGGTGGCGTACGCGTTCGACGACAACGCGTCCGAGGCAAAGATCGGCAGGGCCAGCACCTTCGGCAGGAGCGTGTGTTCCATCCGGGAGGTGGGCTGCCTGCGTCCGAAGAGCACGCGCTTCAGGACGTCGCGCCCGCCGATCCGTTCGGACTCGGTGACCGCCATGCGTCAACGCTGGCACCGCGGTCGTTACCGAGGCGTGAGGGTCGGCGCCGGTGGCGTCAAGAAAGCGTGAAGATCCGAACCCCGGTTGCCACATCAGGCCCCGCGGTCGGAAGCTTGCCTCGATGGATGCCCTGCCTCGGCTCCGGGCACGCTCGCGCCCCTGGTCCTTCGTGGCCGGGATCGTGGCCCCCGCGGCCGCCACCGCGCTGGCGCTGATCCTGCCGCATCGCTCGCCGGGCAGCGCCGCGTCCGTCTACATCCTCGGTGTGGTGGCGGCCGCCGCCCTTGGCGGGGTCTGGAGCGGGATCGGCGCCGCCGTCCTCTCGTTCGTGGGGCTCAACTACTTCTTCGCCCAGCCCCTGCACACCTTCGAGGTCCAGCGTCCCGACGAGTTCGTCTCGCTCGCGGTGTTCGTGGCCGTGGCCGTGGTGGTCGGCACGCTCGTGGCCACGGTGGTCGCCGAGCGCGACCGCGCCGAGCGGACCTCCGCCGAGGCCACGAGCCTGGCCGAGTTCACCGGACGGCTCCTGTCCGACGAGTCGCTCGAACGCATCCTGCAGGCCGCCGCCGCAAGCATCGCCGCGCTGTTCGACCTCTCGCAGTGCCGTATCGACGCGGAGGTCGACGGCGAGAAGCTGCGCGTGCAGGCCCGTCGCGAGCCGCCCTCGCCGGACCCGCTGCTGCGCGAGTTCCCGCTCGAGGTGGGTTCGGCGAAGCTCGGCGGGCTGCTCGTGGAGCGGGCCCGGGACCGGGGCGTCATCACCGCGGACGAGCGCCGGGCGATCGCCGCCTTCGCCGGCCAGCTGGCCATGACGCTCATCCGCGCGAACTCCGACGCGGCGATCAGAGCGGCGCGCCTCGAGGCGGAGGCGAGCGACATGCGAGCGGCGCTCTTCTCCTCGATCACGCACGACCTGCGGACGCCGCTCGCCTCGATCACGGCCGGTGTGAGCAGCCTCCTCGACCCCGAGGTCATCTACGACCGGGCGCAACGTGAGGACCTCCTGCGCACGAGCCTGGAGGAGGCGAACCGGCTGAACCGGATGGTCGCGAACCTCCTGGACCTCGCGAGGATGCGAGCGGGGGCGCTGCGCCCCACGACGGAGATCATGCCGATCGAGGACATCCTGCAGGCGGTGCTGCGACGGATGCAGCCCGCCCTCGAGCCGTTCGAGGTGCGCACGGTGATCCGTCCCGACGTCCCCGACGTGGCGCTCGATCCGATCCAGATCGACCAGGCCCTCACCAACATCCTGGAGAACGCGGTTCGCTTCTCGGAGCCCGGGACCGAGATCACGATCTCCGTGCACGCGTGGAGGTCGCGCGTCGAGGTGCGGATCGCCGACCAGGGCCCCGGCATCCCACCGGACGAACGCGAGCGCGTCTTCGAGCCCTTCTACAAGGCCGACCGGGGCCACGGACGCGGCGGGACCGGACTCGGCCTGGCCATCGCCCGCGCCGTGGCCGTCGCCCATGGCGGTCGCGTGCAGATCGAGGGAACGCCGGGAGGCGGGACCGCGATCGTCCTCGAGCTCCCCGCGGCGGCGAGGAGCGCGACCAGCGAGCGGCCGCCCGTGGAGGTCTCGTGAGGATCCTGGTCGTGGACGACGAGCCGCAGATCCTGCGTGCCCTGCGCACCTCGCTCCAGGCCCACGGCCACGAGGTCGCCGTGGCCGCCACCGGCGACGAGGCCCTGACCGAGGCCGGCCGGATGCCGCCGGAGCTCGTGATCCTCGACCTCGGCTTGCCGGACATGGACGGGACGGAGGTGATCCGCGAGCTCAGGGGCTGGTCGGACGCAGCGGTGATCGTGCTGTCGGTCCGGGAGGCGCAGAGCCAGAAGGTCGCAGCACTCGACGCCGGAGCGGACGACTACGTCACGAAGCCGTTCGGGCTCCCCGAGCTCCTGGCGCGGATCCGAGCCGCCTCGCGGCGGGCCCCGGCCAGGGAGACCCATCCGCCCGTCCTCGAGTTCGCGCCCTCCCTCACCGTGGACCGCCCCCGGAAGCTCGCGCTGATCGACGCCGAGCCCGTGCACCTCACGAAGACCGAGTGGGCGCTGCTGGAGGCCATGGCCGCCAACCCGGGCAAGCTGCTCACCCACCGGTGGCTCCTGCAGCGGGTGTGGGGACCGGAGTACGGCGACGAGAGCAACTACCTCCGCGTGTACGTGCGCCAGCTCCGCCAGAAGCTGGGGGACGACGCGGCCTCCCCCCGGTTCATCGCGACGGAACCGGGCGTGGGCTATCGCTGGCTTCCCGAGCCGGGCCGGGGTCCAGCAGATACGGAACCGACGTCAGCACCACCCGCTCCTCGAACAGCAGCTCCCGCTTCACGAACAACGCCGTCTGCCGGTGCAGGAGGTAGTGCCGCAGCTTCTGGGGGATGAGCTCCGGGATCACCGCCGACACGAGCGTGCCGGGGCGGGCGGTGAACCGCCGCACGTGTTCGATGAGGGGGCCGGACAGGTCGCGGAACGGCGCGTCGATGATCTCGATCGGCACCTGCAGGCCGCGCTCCATCCACTCCTCGGCGATGCGACCGGACTCCTCCGGATCGAGGGCGAAGAACACGGCCCTCGTCTCGTGCGCGTGCAGGGACCGGGCGTAGTTCACGGCTCGCACGGTGGCGTCGTTGACGCTCGAGACGAAGACCAGCGCCACCGTGTGCGTCGGGACCAGCGGGCGGGCGTCCACCCCGACCGGCTGGCCCTCCGAGAGCACCACCGGCACGTCGGTCACGGCGATGCGTCGCTCGCGCAGCAGCCCGGCCTTGAGCCGCAGCAGCTCGGGGTGGCGGAGCAGGTAGTAGAGCGACGGCTTCTCGATCAGCTCGGGGAGCACGACCGTCACGAAGTCCCCGGAGTCCCGTGGGATGCCGTGGATGTAGGCCCGGACCCGCTCGAGGTAGCTCCCCTTGGGGATCGGCAGCGGCTCCAGCTCGGGGGTGCCTCGCGTGAAGTCCAGCCAGCGGCCGGCGAGATCCACGGAGAACCCCTCGTGGGCCAGGTGCACGGCGTGCAGCTCCGTCGGCTGGATCGACCGGACGTACCCGAGCGCCTCGGCCGTGGCCGCGTCGAGCCCGGGCACCAGCAGCACCACGTGGTTGCGCGGCGTCCTCGGCTGCACCACGCGCTGCTGGAGCTGCCTGGAGACCGCGGCGTAGTGCCGGTTCACCGCGTAGAACGACGCGATCAGGAAGGGTGCGGCCACGATCACGATCCACGCGCCGTGGGTGAACTTCGTGACCGCGGTGATGAGCAGGACCACGCCGGTGGCGAACGCGCCGAGCCCGTTGAAGAAGGCACGGATCCGCCAGTGCGGCTCCGTGGCCCGCAATCGGCGCCACCGACGGACCATCCCCGCCTGCGAGAGCGTGAAGTCGGTGAACACACCGACGACGTAGAGCTGGATGAGGTGCTCGAGGCTCGCGTCGAAGATCCAGATCAGGACGGCCGCCGCGACGGCCAGGACCACGACGCCGTTCGAGAAGACGAGGCGGTCGCCGAGGTTCCGGAACTGGCGAGGGACGAATCGGTCCTGGGCCAGGATCGCGAGCAGCCTCGGGAACGCCTGGTACGACGTGTTCGCCGCCAGCACGAGCACGGCCGTCGTGAACAGCGTGAGCAGGAAGAACCCCGGGCCTCCCGAGAACACCGCGTGCCCCACCTGGGCCAGGACGGACCGGTGCGCGCTCACGGTCGCGCCCGAGTGGCTCGCCAGGAACGAGATCCCCAGGAACATCACGATGGCGACGACGCCCATCGTGGCCAGGGTGAGCTGCGCGTTCCTGGCCTGAGGCCGCCGGAACGCGGGGACGGCGGTGGCGATGGCCTCGACGCCGGTGAGCGCCGTCGCCCCCGACGAGAAGGCATGCAGGATGACGAAGAGCCCGAGAGACCCGGCGCTCCTCGCGAGCTCGGGCAGCGCCGGGACGGACTCGGCCTGCGGGCAGCCCGACGACAGACACCGCACGAGACCGATGCCGATCGTGATCATGACCATGGCGATGAAGCCGTACGTCGGCACGGCGAAGAGCGCGCCCGCCTCGCGCACGCCCCGCAGGTTGGCGAACGTCAACAGCACGATGAACACGATCGAGAGCAGCACCCGGTGGCCCAGCAGGGAGGGCACGGCCGACGTGACGGCCACCACCCCCGCGACCACCGACACCGCGACCGTGAGCACGAAGTCGATGAGGAGCGCCGACGCCGCGACCAGGGACGGGGCCTGCCCGAAGTTGTCCTTCGTCACCACGTAGCCCCCGCCGCCCTGCGGGTACCCCTTGCAGATCTGCCAGTACGAGGCGACCACCACGCCCATCAGGGCGGCGATGGCGATCGAGATGGGCATGATGTACTGCCGCGACGCCACGCTCGCGGCGAGCAGCACCACCATGATCTGCTCGGTGGCGTAGGCCACCGACGACAGGGCGTCGGACGAGAAGATCGGCAGGGCCAGGAACTTCGGGAGCAGCGTGTGCTCGAGCCCGTAGGTCGACTTGCGGCGTCCGACCAGGATCCGCTTGATGACCGGGCCGACCCCTGTCCCCCCCGGCGCCTCCGTCTTCGCCACTGGCCTCCCCGAGTCGCTCCCGGACGGTGCTGCTCGCGCGCGCTAGGCTAGCAAGCTGCATGAACGTCGTGATCATGGGGTGCGGGAGAGTGGGTGCCGAGCTGACGGTGCAGCTCGCGAAAAGCGGTCACCGCGTCTCCATCGTGGACAAGCGCCGGGAGGCGTTCGATCGCCTGCCCCCCGGCTTCGAGGCCCAGCAGGTCGTGGGGCTCGGATTCGACCGCGACGTCCTCGAGGAGGCGGGCATCAAGGAGGCCGACGCCTTCATCGCCGTGTCGAACGGCGACAACTCGAACATCGTCTCGGCCCGTGTCGCGCGCGAGCACTACCACATCGATCGCGTGGTGGCCCGCATCTACGATCCGAAGCGTGCCGAGATCTACGAGCGGCTCGACATCCCCACCATCGCCACGGTGCGGTGGGCGGCGAAGCAGATCCTCATGATGCTGTTCCATGCGCGAGAGGAGCTGAAAGAGTCGCTGGCAGGCGGCGAGCTGTTCCGCATGCGGATCGAGGTTCCGGCGCACCTCGTGGGCAAACCGGTTCACCAGCTCGGGTCGGAGGGCAAGCTGCGCGTCGTGGCCGTCGACCGGGGCGGTACCGGCTTCATCCCGGGGCGCGACAGCACCTTCCAGGGAGGCGACGTCGCGCACATCATCGTGCACCACGATGCCCTGGACACGGTGGACGAGCTGTTGAAGCCGCTGGCGGACGGGTAGCCGGTGCGAGCGATCATCGCCGGGGGCGGCAACGTCGGGCGGCACCTCGCCGCGGACCTCGTCGAGCGCGGGCACGAGGTCACGCTCATCGAACAGGAGGCGCTGCCGGCGGCCAAGGCCGAGCGGACGGCACCCGGC
>JBHELK010000030.1:0-10840 GCA_046263085.1 Actinomycetota bacterium | reverse complement strand
ACCTTCAGGCCGGGGACCCGGGAGGCGGAGAAGAAGAACTCGCTGACCATCTCGGTGTCGCGCCCCACGAACGCCGTCTCCTTGAGCGCATCGAGGATCGACTGCGTGAAGCGGAAGTTCTTCACCGGGTACTTGATCTGTCCGTCCTCCACGAGCCACGTGCCGTCGCGGGTCATCCCGGTGATGACGGCCTCCTTGGGATGGACGATGTTCGAGTAGTGGAACCGGGTGACGAGCAGCCCGCGCTGCACGGACCCGATCATCTCCTCGAACGATGCCTGTCCGGGCTCGAAGATGACGTTCAGCGGGAACGGGCCCTCCGGGTTCGGCGGTGGCAGGGCGTGCCCGGTGGACTCGATGCCGGCCTGCTTCGCGCTCCGGCGGTCGTACACGGCGTTGCGGAACACGCCGTTCTCGATGATCTCGACGCGTTGCTTCGGCGTGCCCTCGAAGTCGAAGGGGATGCCGATCGTGTCGGGGGAGAGGGCGTCGTCGACGATGGTGACGGCCTCCGACCCCACCTGCTGGCCCTCGCGCCCCGAGAAGCAGGACCGGCCCTCGAGGAGCCCCCGGCCGCCGAACCCCATGTAGGCCAGGAACGCCACGAGGGTGCCGACCGCGGCCGGCTCGAGCACGACCTCGTAGTGACCGGGGTCGAGATCGCGCGGCTGCTGGCTGTCGCGGGCCTTCTCCGCCGCGCGCTTGCCGATGGCCTCGACGTCGAGCTCGCCGTAGCTCGGCGCCCAGCTCTCGGAATACCCGGCGCCCCCGTCGCCGCCGGACACCACGGTGGTGACCATGGCCGACGTGTACGGCGAGTAGCAGAACTGCCCCTCGCTGTTGATGAGCGCGATCTCGGCGGCGGTGGTGTCGAGCGCCCCGGCCGCATGGAACCCCGGGTCGCACTGCGCCACGAGGTCGGCGATGCGTTCGGCGCGCTCTTCGGGCGACGTCGTGGACGTGGCCTCGTCGAACGCGCGCTCCCGCTGCGACAACGGCGCCTTGGGCGCGAGTCCCGGGAACATGGGATCGGGCGAGGCGATCTGCGACATCTCCCGGGCGTTGTCGGCGACCCGCTTCGCACCCTCCACGCTGAAGTCGTTCGTGGACGCCACGCCGACGCGCCCCTTGCTCACGACGCGAACGCGAACGCTGGTGTCCTCGCGCCACGTGCTCTGGTGGATGGACGAGTCGGCGAAGCGCGACAGCCCGCCCCACTCGTGCATGAACAGCACCTCGACGCCGTCGGCGTCCACGTCGAGCGCGGCCTCCGCGACGCGGCGAACCTCGTCCGGTCCGATCAGCCCCGGCATCAGCGCACCCCCACCTGGACGTCCCGGAACCGCGCGGGGGACGTGCCGTGCCCCACGCGCGCCACCTGCCCCGGCTGGCCCTTGCCGCAGTTCGGCGTGCCCCACAGCACCCATTCCTCGCGGCCGCCCACGGCGTCGCAGGACTGCCAGAACTCCGTGGTGATGCCCGTGTAGTTGGGGTTGCGGTACATCTCGCCGAGCTTGCCGTCCTTGATGCGCCACGCGATCTCGCAGCCGAACTGGAAGTTCACGCGCTTGTCGTCGATCGACCACGACGAGTTGGTGGTCATGAAGATGCCGTCCTTCACCTCGCCGATGATCTCCTGCTGCGACCCCTCGCCCGGCTCCAGGTTGATGTTCGTCATCCGGATGAGCGGCAGGTTCTGCCAGCCGTCGGCGCGCATCGTGCCGTTGGACGTGTCGCCGATGACGGCGGCCGTCTCCCGGCTCGAGATGAAGTTCTCGAACATGCCGTTCACCACGAGCGGCGTGCGCTGGGCGGGGACGCCCTCGTCGTCGAAGCCGAACGTGCCGAGCCCACCGGGCGTGGTGGAGTCGGCGGTGATGTTCACGACGTCGCTCGCATAGCGGAGCTTGCCGCGATCCTCGGGCTTCAGGAAGGACGTGCCGGCGTAGGCCTCCTCCATGCGCAGCACGCGATCGAGCTCGACGGGATGGCCGACCGACTCGTGCGTCTGCAGCACCATCTGACCACTGTCGAGCACGAGCGTGGTGACCTCGCTCGGGCAGTCCTTCGCGCCGAGGAGCTCGACGGCCTCGCGGCCGATGCGCTCGGCCTCGTCCACCAACCCGAGCTGGGGGATGTGCTCCCACCCGGCCGCCTGGATGTGCCCGCGGAAGGAGTTGGGGAACGACCGGCGCTGCATCTCGCCGTCGTCGATGGCCACCGCCTCGATGCCCCCGCCGGAGTTCGTGACGGTCTGCTCGATGGCCGCGCCCTCGGTGGAGGCGAACGCCGTGCGCCGGCGGTAGAAGTCGAGCATGGCCTCTCCGAAGGAGACGCCGGGGACCTGCTGCAGCCGGCGGCTGGCCTCCATCAGGAGGGCCACCTTCTCCTCGAGGGGGACCGTGAAGGGGTCCTGCTGGCAGGGCCCCTCCCACGTCGCCTGGACCGGCTCCACATCGGCCAGCCGCACCGGCTCGCCGGGGAGCCTGGCCGCGGCCCGCGCGATGGCCACCGCCAGCTCGGCGATCCGCACGACCTCGGCCTCCTCCTGGCGGGCGGTGGCGGCGAAGCCCCAGAAGCCGTTGACCAGGACCCGGACGCCGACGCCCTCGCTGTGGGCGCGGTCGATCCCCTCCATCTCCTGGTTCTTGACGGTGAGGGACTCCGATTCCTCGATGACCAGTCGTGCATCCGCGTAGTCGGCGCCTGCTCTGGTTGCCGCATCGACGGCGAGACGTGCGATGTCCAGCATGGAGTGCTCCGCCTTACCTCTGTTCGGGGGGCTTCCGGGACGATCCGGCGAGAGCCTAGCGCACGCCAGACGGCGCGGCATCCCCCGTTCGGGGATGGTTCGCTAAGGTGCGGCGGATGGACCTCGCACTGCACATGGGGTACTGGGGCGGCGGGCCGATCGACGTCATGCCGCTGGTGACCGAAGCCGAGCGGCTCGGGTTCGGGTCCGTCTGGAGCGCCGAGGCGTACGGCTCCGACGCCGTCACCACGGTGGCGTGGGTCGCGGCTCGCACGGAGCGCATCGACGTCGGCACCGCGATCATGCAGATCCCCGCGCGCACCCCGGCCTCCGCGGCGATGACCGCCATGACCCTCGATCACCTGTCCGGGGGCCGGTTCCGCCTCGGCCTCGGCATGTCGGGGCCGCAGGTGGTGGAGGGGTGGCACGGGGTGGCGTACGGCAAGCCGCTCGCGCGCACGCGGGAATACGTCGAGATCGTGCGGGCCGTCCTCCGGCGCGACAAGCCGGTGGGGTTCGAGGGCGAGTACTACCAGCTGCCGGCGACGGGGCCGGGATCCACCGGGCTCGGCAAGCCGCTGAAGACGATCGTGCATCCGTTGCGCCCGGATCTGCCGATCTACCTCGCCGCCATCGGCCCGAGGAACGTGGCGCTCGCCGCGGAGATCGCCGACGGATGGATCCCCACGCTGTACTCGCCGATCCGGGGGCGCGAGGTGTTCGAGCCGTCGCTGCGGGAGGGGTTCGATCGCGCCGGCAAGACCGGCGACGCCTTCGACATCGCCGCGATGTGTCCGGTCCTTGTGGGCGACGACGTGCAGGCCTGCCGCGACATGCTGAAGCCCTACGTCGCCCTCTACGTCGGCGGCATGGGCGCGCGCGGGCGCAACTTCTACAACTCGCTCGTCTCCCGATACGGCTTCGAGCGGGAGGCGGCCGAGATCCAGGATCTCTATCTGGAGGGCAAGAAGGGGGAGGCCGCCGCGCTCGTCCCCGACGAGCTCGTCGACGAGACCTCGCTGGTAGGGCCGGCGGAGCGCATCGCCGATCGCCTCCAGGCCTGGAAGGACTCCGGGGTCACCACCCTGATGGCCGGCACCATGCAGGTCGAGGCCCTGTGCGCGCTGGCCGAAGCGAACGCCTGACGCATCGATGTACCGGGCCGCCGTGTTCGTGCACCTGGCCGGTGTGTTCGGGTTCCTCGTTGCACACGGCGTGTCCGTCGGCGTCGGCCTGCGGTTGCGCCGCGAGCGTGATCCCGCCCGGGCCCGGGCCCTCCTCGATCTCTCCGCGGCCTCGCTGAACCTGGCGAACCTCTCGTTCCTGCTCCTGCTCGTGGGCGCCCTCGTCGCCACCACGAAGGGGCACCTCTGGGACGAGGGGTGGGTCTGGGCGTCGCTCGCCGTGCTGGTCGGGCTGATGGCCCTCGTGCCCACCCTCGTCGTCCCGTATTACAGGAAGGTGCGCCGGGTGGTCGGCGCGCCGGGTGCCCGGGGGCGGGCACCGGCAGGGGAGCCCGGCACGCCCGAGGAGATCGCCGAGGTCCTCGGCTCGCCGATCCCGCTGCTCATCGCCACGATCGGCGCCGCGGCGCTGGCGGCGTTGCTCTGGTTGATGGTGTTCAAGCCGTTCTGAGCCGAGCTGAGCTGGGCTAGCCGGCCGGGGTGGGGCGCGTGGCGATGTCCACGCGGCCCTGCGAACCATCGAGCCAGATGACCTGCTGGTCGTCGCCCGCCATCTGCGGATACCCCTGATCGCCGGTGTTGTTCGACACGAGCACCGGCGCGCCGCCACCCGCGATCGGCACGATGTAGACGTCCCGTCCCGCGTCCCCCAGGGGGACGTCGTCCCCGTTGAAGTGGGCGACGAGCGTGCTCTCGTCGGCGTACGTGACGTAGTGCTCGTTGGCGGAGACGAACGGCGCGCGCGCCGCCCCGTACCAGAAGAAGGACCCGTTCCCGGGGAGCTCGAGCCCGACCAGCGTGCGGACCTTGCCGGTGTCGAGACTCATGGTGTTGATCACGCCCAGGCCGTCGTTGTTCGCGTCGAAGAACCAGAACGCCGCCGTCGAGTTGAGCGACGGCGGCCCGACGTAGCCGTACTGCGTCCGCGAGTCGGTCACGGTCCTCTTGCCGGTTCGCATGTCCTGGACCACCATCGCCGACCGGTTGGTCGCGGCGTCGTAGTCCGCCCACGCCACCCATCGCCCGTTCGTGTCGGGGTTCATGGCCACGCCGGACGTCGTGAGCCGGTGGATGGCCCCGCCCAGCACGCGCGTCTCCACGTTGGTGTTGAACCCGCCCTTGATGGTGGTCCACGCGACGCGGCGTCCGGAGACGGCCGGGTCCACGGCGAAGCCCGAGGTGGTGACGTCCTGCACCGGCCCGGTCAGCGTCGCGGTCTGGATGCGGCTCTTCAGTCCGCCGCCCCCCGGAGCCAGCCGGACCCACACCGCGCGGTCCCCGGAGAGGTCCGGCTCCACGTTGCCCGGGCCGCTCGTCACGGCGCCCCCGACCTCGACCGGCGGCGACGATCCGTCGACGGTTCCGACGAACGGCTGCTGGCGCCGGCAGCAGCCCCCCTCCTTCTCGACCACGTCGTCGTAGATGAACCGGTCGCCGGACGCCTTCGGCCCGCTGATGCCCAGCACGCCGGAGGGGAAGACGTTCTCGACCAGCGTGGTGGCGTCGGTGCCGTGCGAGGCCTCCCACCCGTCGACGATCCCGTGGTCGTCGAACGCGCCGTTGATCACGTCGAGCTCCGCCTGCGTCGCCCCGAGGGCCTGCGCCGCCGCCACGAGGGCGTTGCGGCCGTCCACGAACGTGTCGATCGGAGTGTCGAACTGCGAAAGGGCCGTGTACACGATCTGGTCGGAGCGGTCGGCGCCGGGCTGGCCGCCCTGCGCGTCGAAGAGCTCCCTGCGGATCTGCCACAGCGTGCTCGAGTAGATGTTCATGTTCGTGTGGACGCCCCCGGTGTCGACGTCCGGGAGCACGCCGTAGTACTCGGACGTGGTGGCCGGGTCACCGGTCGTGTGCGGGTCGTTGAGATTGCGCAGCGGGCAGTGCCACTCCTCGGGGTTCTTCACCCTGCACAGGTCCTCCCCGATGTAGCCCGACGTCGGATCGTCCATCGAGAGACCGGGCGTGTTGTTCACGTCGACGGCGTCGCCGAAGTAGTCGGAGAACGCCTCGTTCATCGAGCCCGGCTGACCCAGGTAGACGAGCCCGGCAGAGTGCTGCGTCACGCCGTGGGTGAGCTCGTGGGCCACCACGTCGAGGTCGGCGGAGAACGGGTAGACCTGGGAGGGGTCGGGGTTGCCGTAGTTCATCTTGTGGCCGTCCCAGAACGCGTTGTACAGGCCGGAGCCGCCGGAGCCGGCGAGATCCACGACCGAGACGATGCTCATGCCCCTGTCGTCGATGGAGTTCCTGCCGAGCGCGGCGTAGAACGCGTACACGCGCTCGGCGCCCCAGTGCGCGTCGACCGCGCCGTCGCGACGGTTCTCCCTCTTGACGTTCGAGCCGGTCGGCCACGACACGATGTTCTCGTCGATTGCGTAGCCACCCGTGCCGCCGGCGGCGTCGTGCGTCTCGATCTGCCCCCTGCCGGTGGCGGGGTCGTACATCGGCAGCGACACGTCCCGCATCTCGGTGATGCCCTTCTTGCGATCGAGTGCCTGGATCGTCACGCCCTCCCCGTGCGCGTTCTTCGTCTCCACGGGAACGGAGGTCGCCGACTCGACGTCGTCGTAGCTCAAATCGACGGCCCCGGTGCGGGCGTCGACGAACACCTGCTGCCTCAGGGGACGGCCGAGCCGCGTTCCCCACACGGTCACGTGGCGGGCGAGGACCCCGAGGCCGGTGGGGAGCACGGTGAGCCCGTGGTCCACGGTTCGCACGCCCGTTGCAGGAAGCACCGAGCCCACCGCGAGCATCCTGGCCGCCCTCGCCGTGACGCGTGGCGTGGTGCTCGTGCGGAGCCGGGTGAAGAAGTGGCCGTTCGCGCCCAGGACCTCCCGGCCGGAGGCGCGGCCACGGAAGTGCACCAGGTACTGCGCGCCGAACACGGGGACCCCCCGGTACAGCTGTGCGAAGCGAACCGTCGTGAGCCCGCTCGCTCGCGTGATCCGCACCCGCTTCAGATCGCGGGCCGGCGACGGGATGCGGTACGTCCCGGCGTGCGCGGACAGGTAGCGGAGGGCCGACCGCGCTGCCGGACCGGCAGGCGCGGTCTCGTGGATCCCGGTGACGAAGCTCGGCGCGGCCGTCCCGCGTCCGGCCACCACGTGTCCCGGGGCCTCGCGTCCCGACGCCGGGACGCCGAGCGCCGCGACGAGCGTTCCCAGGACGAGCGCCATCCCCAGCGATCTCTTCACGCGATTCCCCCGTCCATGGGCGGTGCCGGCTGTGACCTCACTGCCCCGTCGAGGGGCCGTCGGCAGGCTATCAAACGGTCGGCGACGCTCGGCTCTCTGTCGCGGCCCGGCACCGGCGCGGTGATTCCAGTAGCGTTCCCCGCGCATCGGAGGAGCCACCGGAGGGCTGGATGGGAATGCTGGAAGGGAAGGTCGCCGTCATCACCGGCGCCGGACGGGGGATCGGCCGCGGCGAGGCGCTGCTGTTCGCGGAGCAGGGGGCCAGGGTCGTCGTCAACGACGTCGGCGGCGACTGGGACGGCGCCGGCCAGGATCCCCGTCCCGCCTCGCAGGTGGTGGAGGAGATCCAGGCCGCGGGCGGCGAGGCGGCCCCGCACTTCGAGGACATCAGCGAGGAATCCGGCGCGAAGTCCCTCATCGCGCTGGCCCTGGACACGTGGGGGAAGCTCGACGTGGTCGTGAACAACGCGGGCATCCTGCGCGACCGGATGATCTTCAACATGTCGACCGAGGAGTGGGACTCCGTCATCAAGGTCCACCTGCGCGGGCACTTCCTCGTGACACGCGAGGCGTGCGTGTACTGGCGGGAGCGCTCGAAGGCCGGTGAGACGGTGCGCGGGGCCATCGTCAACACGTCGAGCACCAGCGGGATCCTCTCCAACGCCGGGCAGGCCAACTACGGCGCGGCGAAAGCCGGCATCGCGTCGCTCACGCAGATCGTCGGCATGGACATGCGCAAGTACGGCGTCAACTGCAACGCCATCGCGCCGGGCGCCCGCACGCGCATGACGGAGCGCACGTTCGGCGAGCTCAAGGTCCCGGAGGGGGAGTTCGACCAGCTCGCGCCGGAGAACATCGCGCCCCTCGTGGCGTTCCTGGCGAGCGACGCCGCGGCCGACATCACCGGACAGGTCTTCGGCATCCAGGGCGGTCTCGTCGAGCTGTACCAGGGATGGCATCCGATCGCCGCGCTGACGAAGGACGAGCGGTGGACGCCGGAGGAGATCGCCGAGCGCGCCGACGAGCTGTTCAAGGAGCAGGCGAAGCAGTACCAGCCGCCGCAGTCCCCCTTCCGCCAGGCCGCCAACCTCGGCGGCGGCTCGGGCGCGTAGCGAGTGGCGACCTACTTCGCGAACGTCTCGCTGTTCGACGGGCGCCGGGTGAAGCCCCGCGCCGGGGTGCTCGTGTCGAACGGGCACATCTCGTGGGTCGGCTCACACGCCCGCGCACCGCGCGACGCCCGCGCGGCGGAGGAGATCGAGGGCAAGGCGCACACACTGAGCCCCGGACTCATCGATTGCCACGTGCACCTGTGCTTCGACGGCTCACCGGATTTCTCCGGGGAGGCGCGACGCCTCACCGAGGCTCGTGCCGCCATCAAGGCCGTGCGCAACGCGGCCCTGCACCTGCAGAGCGGCGTCACCACCGTGCGCGACCTGGGCGGTCTCGGGACCTCGATGTGCGACGTCGCGCAGGCCATCGAGGAGGGCGTCGCCGACGGCACGCGGGTCCGCCCCGCGGGCCAGGCCCTCACCGTCACCGGCGGGCACGGCCACGGTCTGTTCGCCCTCGAGGTGGACGGCGCGGACGCCCTGCGCACCGCGGTCCGCCGTCAGGTGTCGGCGGGTGCGAAGGCCATCAAGCTCATCGCCACCGGCGGGGTGCTCACGAAGGGGATCAGGGTCGACGTGACCGCCTACACCCTCGAGGAGCTGGAGGCGGCCGTGGACGAGGCGCACAAGTGGGACCTGCCCGTGGCGGCGCACGCGCACGGCGCGGCGGGCATCGACAACGCCGTGCGGGCCGGGGTGGATTCCATCGAGCACGGCTCGCAGATCTCCGCACGAACCGCGAAGGAGATGAAGGAGCGCGGCACGTTCCACGTGCCGACCATCTCGGCGCTCGCGGAGATCGTGTCGCACGGCGACGAGGTGGAGCCGCACGTGATCGAGAAGGGCCGGCAGATCGCCGACCAGGCTCGCGACGCGTTCCATCGCGCGCACCGCGCGGGTGTCCGCGTGGCGTGCGGCACGGACGCCGGCACGCCGTTCAACCCGCACGGCACGACCCCGCACGAGATCGTCCGGATGGCCGAGTGGGGCCTGCCGCCGCTGCGGGCGCTCGAGGCGGCGACGGCGAACGCCGCCGAGCTGCTACGCGTGGAGGAGATCGGCACGGTCGAGGAGGGGAAGGTGGCCGATCTCGTGCTGTGGTCGGGCGACCCGATCGAGGAGATCGACTGCGTGCTGAAGCCGGCGCTCGTGATGCAGGCCGGCGAGATCCTCGGCCGGTAGCCCTGCCGTGAAGGGGATCGTGCTCGCGGGCGGGTCGGGGACCAGGCTGCGGCCGACGACGTACGGGGTCAGCAAGCAGATGCTGCCCGTGTACGACAAGCCGATGATCTACTACCCGCTGTCCACGCTGATGCTCGCGGGCATCCGGGACATCCTGGTGATCTCGACGCCCGATGACCTCCCGGCGTTCCGCCGGCTCCTTCGTGACGGCTCCCAGGTCGGTTGCCGGTTCTCCTACGAGGAACAACCGGAGCCGGGCGGCCTGGCGCAGGCGTTCGTCCTCGGGCGCGGCTTCATCGGCGACGACAAGGTCGCGCTCGTGCTGGGGGACAACATCTTCTACGGCGCGAGGTTCGGGAATCAGCTCGTGGCGTACACCGACCCGCAGGGCGGCATCGTGTTCGCCCACCACGTCTCCGATCCCGGCCGGTACGGCGTCGTGGAGTTCGACGACGAGATGCGCGCGGTCTCCATCGAGGAGAAGCCGGAGAAGCCGAAGTCGAACTTCGCGGTGACCGGGCTGTACTTCTACGACAACGAGGTGGTCGAGATCGCCGAGGCGCTCTCGCCGAGCGACCGCGGCGAGCTCGAGATCACCGACGTGAACAACGCGTATCTGGAGCGGGGCAAGCTCCAGGTCGTGGTGATGGACCGCGGTACCGCCTGGCTCGACACCGGCACGTTCGACTCGCTCGTGCAGGCGTCGGAGTTCGTGCGGGTCATCGAGCAGCGCCAGGGCCTCCGGATCGGCTGCATCGAGGAGGTCGCCTACCGCAAGGGGTTCATCGACGCCGACCAGCTCGAGCGCGTCGCCGCCGACCTCATGAAGAGCGGCTACGGCCGGTACCTCCTCGACCTCCTGGACGACGACCAGCCCGGCTGACGGTGGAGGGCTTGTCCCCGCCCCCAGTCCGGTACCCTTGCACTCCCTCCCATGAGCTCGTCCACCGATCCCAACTCCGTGCACGTCGCCGCCCCGATGCGGGTGTCGTTCGCCGGCGGCGGCACCGATTTCCCCCAGTACTTCAACGAGCACGGCGGGGCGGTGCTGGCGGCAACGGTCAACCTCCACGCGCTCGTCACGCTGTACCGGCGAAGCGACGACCTGGTCAGGCTGCGATCGCTCGACCTCGGCCAGGTGCAGGCATACGGGCTCGACGAGGATCCGACGTACAACGGCGTGCTGGACCTGCTGAAGGCGGCAATCCGCAGGATCGGGGTCGATCGCGGCATCGAGGTGGACGTGCGCTCCGACGCGCCGGCCGGGAGCGGCCTCGGCGGGTCGTCGGCCCTGGTCACGGCGTGCGTCGCGGCGGTCGCCGCCTTCCGGGGACGCACGCTGAGCCGCCACGAGCTGGCCGAGCTGGCGTACGTGATCGAGCGCGAGGACCTCGCCATCCCCGGTGGGATGCAGGA
>JBHELK010000029.1:0-8689 GCA_046263085.1 Actinomycetota bacterium | reverse complement strand
CGGTGCGTACGCCGCCCCGTTCATGGCCTCCTTGCGCTCGCCGACGGACTTGATGCCGAGCGCCTCGCGCTTCTCCAGCGGGAGGTACTCGAGCGCCAGGCGCCGGAAGATGTAGTCCATCAGCGAGCTGGCGAACCGGATGTCCTTGTCGTTCGTGAGCCCGCTCGGCTCGAAGCGCGTGTTGATGAATTTCTGCACGTAGTCCTCGAGGGGTACCCCGTACTGGAGGCCGACCGATATGGCGATCGAGAACGCGTCCATCACGCCGGCGAGCGTGGACCCCTGCTTCGACACCTTCAGGAAGATCTCGCCGATGCCGTCGTCGGGGTACTCCCCCGCCGTGATGTAGCCCTCGGCGTCGCCGACCTGGAAGGAGAACGTGCGCGCCGGACGATTCTGCGGCAGGCGCTTCTTCGACGCCCAGGGCAGCGTGGCCG
The DNA here is from genome assembly GCA_046263085.1 of Actinomycetota bacterium. Taxonomy (GTDB): domain Bacteria; phylum Actinomycetota; class UBA4738; order UBA4738; family JACQTL01; genus JBHELK01. Next base: position 8,252 of record JBHELK010000029.1, on the reverse strand, counting down.
GGAGCTCGCCCGAAGCGGCGTCCTTCTTCTTGGTCTCCGCCGACAGCGGCTGCGCCACCTTGCAGTTGTTGCGGTAGATCGCCACGGCCTTGAGGCCGAGCCGCCAGCCCTCGACGAGGAGGTCCTCGACGTCCTCGACGGTGACCTCCTCGGGAAGGTTCACGGTCTTCGAGAGTGCGCCGCTCACGAAGGGCTGGATGGCGGCCATCATCCGCATGTGGCCGAGGTAGTGGATGGCCCGGTCCCCCATCGACGTGTCGAACACCGGGAAGTGCTCCTCGCGAAGGTGCGGTGACCCGACGATGGAGTTGTGCTCCGCGATGTAGCCGACGATGTCCCTCGCCTGGTCGTCGGTGTAGCCGAGGCGCACGAGGGCGCGGTGCACGGTCTGGTTGACGATGCGCATCGTGCCCCCGCCGACAAGCTTCTTCGTCTTCACCAGCGCGAGATCGGGCTCGATGCCGGTGGTGTCACAGTCCATCAGGAAAGAGATGGTCCCCGTTGGGGCCTGCACCGTGGCCTGCGCGTTGCGGTACCCGTGCTCCTCGCCCATGCCGATGGCCTCGTCCCACGACTGCTTCGCCGCGGAAAGGAGCCCCTCGGGGACGAGCTCGGCGTCGATCTCGTCCGCGGCGGCACGGTGCTTGCGCATGACGCGGAGCATCGCGTCGCGGTTCGGCGAGTAGCCGGCGAACGGCCCCATCTGCTCGGCGATCCGGGCGCTGGTGGCGTAGGCGTTGCCGGTCATGATCGCGGTGAGCGCTCCGGCCCAGGCGCGCCCCTCGTCCGAGTCGTACGGCAGGCCCCGGGCCATCAGCAGCGCGCCGAGGTTCGCGTAGCCCATGCCGAGCTGACGGAAGGCCTTCGCGTTGCGCTCGATCTTGTCCGTCGGGTAGCTCGAGTTTCCGACCAGGATCTCCTGCGCCGTGAACACGATCTGCACGGCGTGCTTGTACGCCGGGATGTCGAAGGTCCCGTCCGCGTCCAGGAACTTCATCAGATTGAGCGACGCGAGATTGCAAGCGCTGTTGTCGAGGTGCATGTACTCACTGCAGTTGGCTACGACGGTCCCGTTGACCACGTACGAATGGTTCAACGGCTCGGTGAGGTTGTACGTGAGCTCCCAGCCATCTGCATCTCGACCCACCAGTCGCACCCCTCGCCGCCCGCGATAGGTACCGTGCTCCTGGATCATCGAGGCGAGACGAAGTTGCTTCCTCGCCGGCGAGAATCCCACGAGCCCCAGGAACAAGGCCACGTTGTCGCTGAAGACCCGCAGGTCGTAGGAGGAACCCGTCGATTCGTACGTAACCTGCTCCCCATCCTTGCGCGTATAGAAGAAGGATCTCTTGGCTCGCCCCGTCACGTCGTAGATCCGACTGCCGATTCCCAGAGAGGACAGGAGCATCTGTACGCCGCGAAGCAACTCGTTTGACTTGCTCCCGACACCCACGTAGCGCGTTCCGTTCTGGAGATTGACGGCACATCCGTCGGCATCGAACAAACCTCGCAGGAACGCCCCCTGGATCTCGTCGGGCGCCTCGAAGATGCTCCAGGGCACTTCCTTCGCCGCCGCCCCTCCCCACTTGATGCCAAGAGCCTCGAAGAAGCGAGCGAGCGGGCGCCGCGACAGACGCAGCTGAATCGTCCCGTTCTGCTGCACGCTGGGCTTTGGGGCCCGGCCCCCATTGATCCGAGTCAGCAGCTCGAGGTGGCGCGGAAGGATCTCCTCCTGGTCCTCCTTCGAACCGTACGTCGTCGTAACGACGTCACCCGAGATGCATCCGTCGCCGACCAGCCACCCGAGGTAATGGGCGAACTCCTCGTCCCACTTCTCCGGGAGCTCCAGCTCGCGGGCCCAATCCCCCTTCGTCGAGTAAGACTGCAGATCCGTCGAGACAGGCAGTCGATGGTCCGCCATGACTGCGGGCGTCGGGTGATTCAGGAACGGGAGTTCGTCGGTCTCGTTGAAGTCCTCCGCGCGAACCCATCCGCGATTCGCCGTCCAGAGCCGGTGATTTGGAGTGCAGCGGATCTCTCGACCATCGGAGAAGCGGAGCTTCAGGACCTCTTTGACTCCGGTGACCATGAATTGGGTCGGACTCGAGAGTTGGATGCGATCGCGAGGGGCGTCCGCGTTCGTGACATCATGCGTGTAGACATCGAAGGTCTCTCCGTCCAACACCCGACGCACGAGCGCGTCGAAGCGAACGAGCCCCTTGTCCGTGTGAACCCGTGTGTCTCCAGTGAAGCACGGGTTGCTTGCGTTGATGCGGCCGCTGGCGGGGCAGGTGTGCCACTCGTTGATGGTCGTGTCGTACTGCATGCCGGGGTCGGCGCATTCCCACGCCGCCTGCGCGATGTCGCGCATCAGGTCGCGGGCCCGGATCGTCTCCAGGGCCTCTCCCGTGGTGACGGCCTTCAGCTTCCAGTCCTGATCGTTCAGGTACGCGTTCATGAACTCGTCGGTCACGCGGACCGAGTTGTTCGCGTTCTGGTACTGGATGGAGGCGCTGTCCTTGCCGTCGAGGTCCATGTCGAACCCCGCTTCGCGAAGAGCCCTGGCCTTCTGCTCCTCGCGAGCCTTGCACCAGATGAACTCGTGGATGTCGGGGTGGTCGGCGTTCAGCACGACCATCTTGGCTGCCCGACGGGTCTTGCCTCCCGATTTGATCGTCCCGGCAGACGCGTCGGCGCCGCGCATGAAGCTCACCGGGCCGCTCGCCGTCCCGCCGCCCTTGAGCTGCTCCCTGGAGGACCGGATCCTCGACAGGTTGATACCGGACCCGGAGCCGCCCTTGAAGATGGTGCCCTCCTCGACGTACCAGTTGAGGATGGAGGACATCTCGTCGTCGACGGCGAGGATGTAACACGCTGAACACTGCGGGTTCGTGTCCGGAACGCCGACGTTGAACCACACCGGTGAGTTGAAGGCGGCCTTCTGCGTCACGAGGATGTGCGTCAGCTCGTCGGAGAAGACGCCGGCGTCCTCCTCGCTCGCGAAGTAGCCGTCCTTCACGCCCCAGCCCCGGATCGTGTCGACGACGCGCCCGATCAGCTGCCGGACGCTCGTCTCGCGCTGCGGCGTGTTGAGGGGCCCCCGGAAGTACTTCTGGGCCACGATGTTCGTGGCATTCTGCGACCACGACTTCGGGAACTCGACGTCCCGCTGCTCGAAGGCGTTCCCGCCCTCCTTGAAGTTGGGGATGACGGCGTCGCGAACCTCCCACTCGATCTCGTCGAATGGGTGCACGCCGTCCTTCGTGAAGTACCGCTTCAGGGTGAGTCCCTTGGATGCGGCGCCCAGATCGCGTTCCTTCGTTGCCACGCACGGCCCCCTTTCCGCACCCGCCGAGGGAAGGACCGACAGGTTGCACCGCTGGAATTACAACAACGGGATTCTGCTACCTGGCGGGCACGATGTCAACCGTTTCCCGTACATGATACGGGGTTTTTCACGTCGATACACCACAATATGTTGTGGTTCCTGCTCATCCACGGGACACCCTACGCGGAACGGCTTGGGGATATCCAGAGGCATGACCTGTGGACTCGGTGGGGATTCACCACCGCTCGCTTGCTACCGCTTCTTCGAGGGCTGGCGCTTCTGCAGGAGCATGCCGAGCTCCCGCTCGAAGTCGCTGACCTCCTGGAAATCCTTGTAGACGCTGGCGAAGCGCATGTACCCCACGTGGTCGACCTTCCGCAGCTCCGAGAGGACCTCGAGGCCGACATCCTGGCTCGTGACCTGGGGTCCCTTCTTCCGCAGGCGGGCCTCCACCTTCGACGCGACGGAGGTGATCCGCTCCTCGTCCACGGGCCGGTTCGTGAGCGCCTTCTCCAGCCCGGACACCAGCTTCTCCCGGCTGTAGGGCTCCTTCGCCCCGTCGCGCTTGATCACCGTCAGCCCGAGCGCCTCGACGCGCTCGAACGTCGTGTACCGGCGCTTGCACGACAGGCACTCGCGGCGGCGGCGCACGGCGCTCCCCTCCTCTACCGAGCGCGAGTCGACGACCCGGTCCTCCTCGTGGCCGCACCACGGACAGCGCACGATGCAACTCTACGTCTGCTTCGCCCGCCCCGAGTCCTTCGAGATCATGAGACCGGACTCGTCGACCGCCACGAACGCCCCGGCCGGGATCGACTTGAGCTCGTCGAGCAGCGCGGTCGGCCAGCCCTTCTCGGCCGTGCCCTGGAAGTACCAGTTCGAGCCGTTGTCCGCGAGGATCAGTCCGTACTTCTTCATGGCCCGCAGGATGACCTGGGTGTCCCGGCGGAACCCCTTGATCGCGAACCCGGCCTTGAGGCGGAACCGAGCGCCCATCGGCGGCAGGTTGCTGTCGTTGGCGGCGCCGGCCTGGTGGCGGGCCGGCCAGACGTAGCGCTGGTCGGTGCGCTCGGCGGTGAACCGGATGGCGTGGTCGACGAGGCCCTTCTTCACCTCGTCGAGGCGGAGCAGCCCGGGGAAGATCGGGAGGCCGGCGGCGTCGGCCGAGGTCCAGTCGGCGGGGCGGAGCTTGTTCGAGTCGAGATCCCAGATCGCGCCCGAGCCGGCGGTGGATCCCCCGTCCGAGTAGTGCGCGTCGTACAGCTCGTACAGCGTGCAGTCGGAGCGGTCGATCATGATCGCGTGGCGGTCCCCGCCGGCGTCCTTCCCGCCCTCGATCGGGGTCTCCGGGCCGAACGGGTACGGGCCCTTGTCGCTCTCGTCGGCGTACTGGAAGTGCACGCGCACCTTGGCGTGGGATCCGGGCACCGTCGTGTACGGGATGCCGTAGGGGAAGCCACCGGAAGGACCGAAATCCGGGTGGAGGTTGGTGCTCGAGGAGTCCATCGAGGCCAGCCACTGCCGGCTGTGCTTCTCGACGGGGAGGTGCGAGACGTCGGCGTGCCACACGTTGTCCTTCGGGAACACGTGGCACGTCGGCGCGCTCGGTGGGGGGGTCGCCGAGGCCACGGACACAGTCCCCAGGGCCGACGCGACCACGGTCGTGCAGAGCGCGAGGCAGATCCGACGCATCGCCCGCAGTATCGGCGAAATCGGGGTCTCGAGTTGAGGCGGTCGAGCCGACTCGACGACTACGGAAGCTCGAGCCGCTGGCCCGGGACGATCGGGCCCGAGATGCCGTTCGAGTCCGCGAGCTCGTCGACCACCGGGCGCGGGTCGGCCCCCGGTCCCGCGACGTGGACGGCGATGGACCACAGCGTATCCCCGGGCTGGACCACGTAGACCCGGGCGGGCCGGGCGGGGTCGTCGGTGGCCCCGGCCGCGGCGTGGGCCCCCAGCGGGATGAGGAAGGCCGCGGCCAGGACGGCCACCCGCCCCCACCGGACCCGCACCCTGGCCTCGGGACGACCCGAAAGCCGAACGCCTGTTCGCTGCATGGTGGTAGTATCCCGAACGAGTGTTCGGATGTCAAGGGAAAAACGAACACATGTTTGAATCGCCGTTCGCCGGGTGCTAGCGTCCGGCCAGGCCCAAGGAGGTGCCGCATGGACGAGCTGACACCGAGACAGCGCCGTATCGTCGATTTCATCAGGACGACCGTTCGCGAGCAGGGCTATCCCCCCACGGTCCGCGAGATCGGGGAAGCCGTCGGGCTGACCTCGTCCTCGAGCGTCCACAGCCAGCTGGCCAACCTCGAGCGGCGCGGGCTCCTGCACAAGGACCCCACCAAGCCGAGGGCCATCGGTCTCGCTTCGGTGCCGCCGGGCGGCGAGCCCGACCGGGGCGTGCAGGTCCCGCTCGTGGGGCGCATCGCGGCCGGCGCGCCGATCATGGCGGCGGAGAACATCGAGGAGTACCTGTCGGTTCCCAGCGGGTTCGCCTCGGACGACGAGCACTTCGCCCTGCGCGTGGAGGGTGACTCCATGATGAACGCCGGCATCCTCGACGGTGACGTCGTGGTGGTTCGCCGTCAGGACTCCGCCGACGACGGCGACGTGGTGGCCGCGGTGATCCCGGGTCCCGCGGAGGACGAAGCCACCGTGAAACGGCTCCGTCGCAAGGGCGGCAAGCTCATGCTGGTCCCGGAGAACGACAGGATGCAGCCCTTCGAGCTCGGAGAGGGCCGCGTGGCCGGCAAGGTCGAGGCGGTGCTCCGCAAGCTGTAACGCCGGACGACGCCTTCAGGGGTCTACGGTCGCGAGCCGACGCGAAGCCGCGCCGAGCGCACCAAGAACTCCTTGATCCACGGGAGCTGACGCTCCCCCACCCGGGCCCGGACCACCGTCCCGGTGGTGTCGGGCTCGCGTTGCAGCACCTCGGCCTCACGGTACAACCGGGCCACCACGTCCTCCCGCTCGAACGGCACGAGCAGCGTGACCTCAACCGGCGGCGCCGGCATGCGATCGGCCACTCGCTCGAGCAACGCATCGAGGTCTTCCTCGCTGGTCGCCGAGACCAGGACGGCATCCGGAAAGCGCCTGGCGAGTCGCTCCCGGCCCGGTTCGTCCACCAGGTCGATCTTGTTCAGCGCCAGGACCTCGGGGATGTCCCCGGCTCCGATCTCCTGCAGGACCTCCCGCACCGCACCGATCTGCCGTTCCACGTCCGACGCCGACGCATCCGCAACGTGCAGGATGAGGGACGCGAGCGTCACCTCCTCGAGCGTGGAGCGGAAGGCCTCGACCAGGTCGTGCGGGAGCTTCCGAACGAAGCCGACGGTGTCGGAAAGCGTGGCCTTGCGTCCGTTCGGCAGCGAGATGCGCCTCACCGTCGGATCGAGCGTGGCGAACAGCTGGTTCGCGACGAGCACGCGCGCGGAGGTGAGCGCGTTCATGAGCGTGGACTTGCCGGCGTTCGTGTAGCCGGCGATGGCGATCTGGGGGACACCGGATGACTCCCGGCGCGACCGCTTGACCGAGCGGGTGCGCGCGAGGTCGAGCAGGTCGCGACCGAGCTTCACGATGCGCCGCCGGATGTGCTGGCGGTCGACCTCGATCTTCGTCTCGCCCGGCCCCCTGGTCCCGATGCCACCGCCGAGCCTCGACATCGCCTCACCCCATCCTCGCAGGCGCGGCAGCAGGTAGTTCAGCTGCGCCAGCTCCACCTGGGCCTTGCCCTCCCGGGAGATGGCGTGCAGCGCGAAGATGTCGAGGATCAGGGCGGTTCGGTCCACCACCTTCACCCCGAGGCGCCCCTCCAGGTTGCGCAGCTGCCCCGGGGAGAGCTCGTCGTCGAAGAGCGCGGCATCCGCTCGCGAGCGGTGCACCGTGTCATGGAGCTGCTGCAGCTTGCCCTTGCCGACGAACGTCGCGGGATCGGGAAGGGCCCGGCTCTGCACCACCCGGGCCAGGGGCGTGGCGCCGGCGGTCTCGGCCAGCGCCGCGAGCTCGTCCAGGTCGCCCTCCTGGTACCCGGGGCCCACGCCGACCAGCACCGCACGTTCCTGGACCGCGGGGCGCCACGTCGCCGACAGCGGGGACTCGGCCACCGAGCGCGCGGCGGCCCGGCGCCGGCGGTTTCGATCGGATGACGGAGGGCTCACGACGCGGAGGGCAGAAAGAAAAGAGACGCCGGTTGAAAGACTACGGGAAGCGCCCCTTTCCCCGTGGTTTCCGGCGTCTCTTTCCGCACCCTACCTACCCGGCCCTCCTGAGGCGAAACATGGAGGTTCGTCGGGATTTCGGCCGACACCAGAGGCACGCGGATCAAGCCTGGATCGCCTTCGCGAAGCGGTCCATGGCCTGCTCCAACAGCTCGTCGGACACCGTGAGCGAGATGCGCACGTATCCCTCGCCCTGCTCGCCGTACCCGAGGCCGGGTGCCACGACGACGCCGGCACGATCGAGCAGGAGCTCGGCGAAGTCGGACGAGCTCTGGCCCTCCGGCGTCGGGAGCCACACGTAGATCGAGCCGAGCGGGGGCTCCAGGTCCCAGCCCAGCCGATTCAGGGTCCCCACCACCAGGTCGCGGCGCTTCTGATACACGGTGCGCAGTCGGTCGAGGTGGTCCTGGGGGCCCGACAGCGCCGCGATGCCGGCGCGCTGCACGGCGTTGAAGATGCCGGAGTCGATGTTGGTCTTCACGGTGGACAGCACCTCGATGGCCTGAGGATTGCCCACGCACCATCCGATACGCCACCCCGTCATGTTGAAGCCCTTCGACAGCGACCCGAACTCCACCGCGACGTCCTTCGCGCCGGGGGCCTCCAGGATCGAGGGCGCCACGTACCCGTCGAACGTGATCTCCGAGTACGCCGCGTCGTGGGCGACGAGCAGGTCGTGCTCCCGGGCGAACGCCACCGCTC
>JBHELK010000028.1:0-13105 GCA_046263085.1 Actinomycetota bacterium | reverse complement strand
CGGCGGTGCCGGTACCCGAACGCGGCGAGCGCGAGCGACGCGAGGGTCGGTACGCCGACCATGATCAGGATGGCGAACGTGAATCGCGTCACGCCGGCGACGCGCATCAGGAACGCCCCGAGCACCGGCGTCGTCACCCGGTAGCCGCCGGAGAACATCCCGAACGGGCCCCAGTCGCGGACGATGGTCTCGGGCTTCGCGTGCAGCAGCAGGTTGGCGCGCCACGTGTACCAGGCCGGGTCGCGGGTCGGCGCCACGAGCGTGGGATGGATCAGGAAGACCCACCCGTATGCGAGCACCGCGCCGGCGGCGGCCAGCAGCATGACCCACGGCTTCGACAGGAACCCGCCCCGCTGCGCGACGGGCGGCTCGGCCGGCGGGGCGGCCGGTGGTCGGACGTCGGTCAGCGCCATGCGGTCGAACCTTCCTTCACGGGGAGTCGGGCCTGCGCGCGGCCGAGGCACACAGCCCAGCTGCGGGCGCCATGGTACCCGGAGGGACCGGCCCGCCGCGTGCGGCGGGTTGAGGGAACGCCCGCCCTCCCCCACGATGGCCGCCGTGCCATCCCCCCTGAAGCGGTTCCTCCTCCTCGCCGCCTCGCTCGCGGCGCTCGGCGTCGTGGCGGGACTGTTCCTCTCGCTGTACGCCGACCACCGCTTCGAGTTCCCCGTCGGCTACGACACCCCGAAGTACGTGTGGCGGGCCAACCTCGTCGAGGCCCAGGGTCCGTCGGCCCTGGCGAATTCCGCGCAACCACCGCTGCACGTGAACGCCGACCGGCCGGGCTACCCCGTCCTGGCCGCCCTGCTCCACGCCGTCACCGGCACGAAGCCCTTCGACCTGACCTTCGTGCTGCCGGCGGTGATCGCGCTGGTCATCGGCCTCTGCGCCGGTGCATTTGCCGTGCGGATCCTCCGCGAGCCGCCGTGGGCGTTCCCCGTCTACGCCATCGGCGTCGGAGCATCGGTGAACGTGGCGCTCATCGCGATCGGCTACGCCGACACGTTGCTCGCCTCCGCGGTGCTGCTCGCCGCAGCGACGACGGCGGTGGCGGCGGCCGGCGGCGAGCGAGGAATGGTCGGAACCGTCGCTCTCGTCGCGGGCGCCGCCACGATCCACTGGAACTTCGCGGTGATGTTCCTGGCCATCCTCCTCGGCCTTCTCGTACTGCTCCTTCCGGAATCGCGGAGCGCCCGCCGAGCCGGCGCGTCGTTCTCCCGAACACCGTCGGGCCGGCTGGGGATCACCGTCGGCGCGTCGGCCCTCGCCGGCGCCGCGACGGTGCTGCTCGGTCCGGCCGGTCCCGCATCGCCCTCGCTGGGCGGACCGGAGTTCAGGGCGAAGCTGCACCGCGACGTGCCGTCGTACCGGTTCTGGGCCACCGGCCCTGCCGCCGCGCTCGGCGCCCGGCTCCTGTGGCGTGGCGACCACGTGCGGCGCAGGGGACTGGCCCTGGCGGTGGTGTGGGCCGGCGCCGGTGCCGGGGCGGTGGTGCTGCTGCTCATGGGCGTCGCGGCTCCCGCCCATCGGATCCTGGCGTTCGCCTTCGGCATCCCGATCCTGGTGGCGGCGGCCGCGGTCGGCCTCGCGCGGCTGCTGGCCGTCAGGCTCGCCGTCGTCGGCGCGGTGATCGGAGCGGCCGTCGTGCTGGCTGCGCTCGCCGGACAGGCTTTCCTCGGGCATCGGGTGTGGGCGTCACAGACCCCCTGGGCCGAGCCCGACGGATTCATCCAGGCGGGCACCGCCGGCAACTACCTGAAGGAGGTCGGCGGGGACCGGCCCGCGGTGTTCGTGATCGACCGCCCCACGGGCCTGCGGAGCCGCGTGAACCTCCCGTTCCGCGTGATCCGCAGCGCGGTCCCCGTGGACCAGATCCGGCGCACGTACGTGTACCTCGGCACCGTCGACGACCTGCTGGCCGGCCGCCCCACGACCATCGCGGGGAACGCCGACTTCAACGAGCTCTCGCAGGAGTTCTTCGACGGCCTCCGGCCGGTCCTGTCCCGGGATCCCATCGTCCTCACCGTCGACGCCTTCAATCAGCACTTCGGTGCGCTGGCGAAAGCCGACCCCTCAGCTCTGATCGCGCCGGGCGTCCTCCTGGTCCGCGGCCCGGCCCCGACCGACACGGTGGCGGAACCCGTTCCGCCCCAACCGCACTCGAACGCCTGGCTCGCCGCCCTCACCGCCGCGATCCTCGCGATCCTGTTCGTCGCGGGCATCGGATGGTCCGTAACGCTCGCATCCGGACCGCTCGCCGTCCGCGCTGCGCTCGCCCCCGCGTTCGGCATCGCCGCGCTCGCCCTCGCCGGACTCCTCGCCGATCAGGGCGGCGTCGGCTCGAGCGGCGCCTCAGGAGTCGCCGTCGTGAGCATCACGGCCGCGGCCGGATGGGGAGCCCTCGCGGCGAGGGGACTCTGGGGGACATCGTCCGACCCGGACGACATCCCTCCATCGCAAGCCCGCCACCGGTCGCGTTGAGCACTGCACCGCTCGGCGGGTAGCGTTCGGGCCGTGAGCGTGCAGATCGGCATCGGGCTCTTCACCGGGCAAGTCCCGCCGGGCTCCGGTCGCACGTTCGCCCAGGAATACCGCGAGGTGCTCGACCTTGTCCGGCTGTCGGAGGCCATCGGCTTCGATTCCGCGTGGGTCAGCGAGCACCACGGATCCTCCGACGGCTACCTGCCGTCGCTCCTGCCGATGCTGGCCGCGTTCGCCGCGGCGACCGACCGCATCGCCATCGGCACCGGTGTCGTGCTCACGCCGTTCCACGATCCGATCCGGCTCGCGGAGGACGCCGCGGTGGTCGATCAGATCTCCGAGGGGCGTTTGATCCTCGGGCTCGGCCTGGGGTGGCGCGAGGAGGAGTTCCGGATGTTCGGCCAGGACGTCGGGGAGCGCCTGAAGCGGACCGTCGACACCGTCGAGATCCTGCGGCGGGCCTGGACCGGCGAACGGTTCTCCTACGAAGGCAAGATCCACTCGCTCGACCGGGTGAAGGTCACGCCCCCGCCGGCGCGGGAGGGCGGCGTGCCCATCTACCTCGGTGGGTTCACGGAGCAGGCCATCCGTCGCGCCGGCCGGCTCGGCGACGGCTACATCCGGAGCCGGGGCGGGGTGGACGACGCGAAGGAGGCCGTCGCGCTCGCGGAGCAGGGAGCTCGCGACGCCGGCAAGGATCCGGGGGCCCTCGGCTTCGCGCAGCTGCAGAACGCGTTCGTGTGGGAGGACGGCGACGCCTGGTCCGCGGTGCGGGACGGGGCCAACCACCAGATCGCCACGTACGCGGCGTGGCGAGAGGGCGCAGACACCCCCGAACAGGACTCGCTCGAGGTTCCCGACGCCTCCGACGCCGCCAGGGAGCTGACGCCGTCGGGGACGCCGGAGGAGGTGGCGAAGGCGCTGCGTCCGCTGGTCGACGCGTTCGTCGACCGCGGCGAGTTCCACCTGATCGTCCGGCTGCACTATCCCGGGATGGACTTCGAGACGGCGTCGCGGGCGATCGAATTGTTCGGCGAGCGCGTCATCCCCGCCCTCAAGGGAGGCTGACCGAGGTGCTGCGGGTCGACCACGCGCTCATCGGCGCCGTCGATCTGGAGCGAGCGGCCCGGGATCTCCTCGAGGAGCACGGCCTCGCTTCCGTGGAGGGCGGGCGCCACATGGGCCTGGGGACGGCGAACCGGATCGTGCCGCTCGGAGCCGGCTACGTGGAGCTGATCGCCGTCGTCGACCCCGAAGAGGCGATGACGAACCCCTTCGGAAGCTGGATCCAGGAGCGTGTGTCGGTCGGCGAGGGGCCGATCGGCGTTTGTCTGGCCACCGACGACATCGAGCGGGAGTCGAAGCGTCTCGACCTCGAGCCACTGGCCATGTCGAGGACGCGCCCGGACGGGACCGAGCTCCGATGGCGACTCGCCGGCCTGGCCGAGGCCATCTCCAGGGGCCTGCCGTTCTTCATCCAGTGGGACATCGCGCCCGAGCTGCATCCGGGACGCACGCCCGCGAGCCATCGCGTCGCGGTCGAGGGCATCGCGTGGGTCGAGCTCGCCGGCGACGAAGGCACGATCCGATCGTGGGTCGGTGAGCCGCTTCGGGAGATCCGGATCACCGACGGAGCGCCCGCCGTCCGCTCCATCGCGATCCGGGCGGACGGCCGGGAGATCGTGCTCCGCTAGCTCAGGCCGCGATGCGCGGACGCAGCCGCCGGACGCCGAGCCAGATCAGCGCGAGCAGGAGCGCGATCGGGACCAGGTAGCCGAGCCCCACGACAACGGCGGCGAGCACGGCCGCGAACCCATGGCGCGCATCGCGGAGCGCCTGCATCAGCCCGCCCGACTGCTCGTGGTGGACCGGCGGCGCCGCGGGCACGCCCGACTCACGCATCGACATCTCGATCGTGGCGAGATCGGTCTGGTCGTCGAGGACGCGGAGCTGGCCCTTCAGCTCCTCGATGCGCATCTGCACGCTCGAGAGCTCGTTCTGGATGCGGAGGGTCTGGCCGATCGTCGTGGCCCGGCCCATGAGCTTGAGCAGCGCGCGCTCCTGCGACTGCCAGTTGCGGAGTCGCGCCTGGAGATCGACGTACTGGGCGGTGACGTCCTGGCCGGAGATGGCCTGGCCCTCGACGCGGCCCAGGCTGCGGAGATCCTGGAGCGCGGACTGGAACGACGAGGCCGGCACGCGGATGGTCAGGCGCCCGATCCTCGACCGCACGCCCTGGGTCGACGACGAGGCCACGAACCCGTGGTACAGATCTGCGATCTGAGCCGCGCGGTCGAACGCGTTCTGGAAGTCGTGTCGCTTCGTCACCAGCGAGAGCTGTGCGGTCTTGACCACGCGCGGTCCGGCCACCTCGCCCTGCTGGAGGCCGGTCGAGCCGGCGACGGCGAGAAGTTGGCCCCCGGACCCGCTGTCGAATCCGCCTCCGCCGGTGAACGAGCCGCCGCCGCCCGACCCGCCGGCGCCGCCCCCACCCGTCGACCCGCCGGCGGAGACGCCGTACGTGGTCGAGCCCGGCACCGTCCCGGTCGTTGTGGTGGTGGTCGCGTTCGTGGTGTTCCAGTTGACCGCGAGGTCGTGGACGACGCCCCCCTGGTCCACACCGAGCCGAGAGGGAGCCCTGGCCATCTCGGCGTTGGCGCCACCGCTGTCGGGGAGCCGGACGAGGAACCCGATGAACCCCGCGAGCACGAGGAATCCGACGGCGACGAGCGCGATCCGCTTCATGGGCGTGCCTCCTGTGGTCGTCGGCCCTTGGACGCCTCTACCAGGGCATACGGTTCCGGGAAGCCGATCAGGTGAGAAAACGGACGGATCCGTCGGCCCGACCGGGCGTCGCGGAGTCACCGGGCTCGACGAGGCCCTCCGCCGCCAACGCCTGCACGGCGGCGGCCACGCGGCCGGCGTCGTGCCCGGACGCCGAGGCGATGGCCGCGACGGTGACCTCCCCCCGCGAGCGAAGCTCGCGCATCACCGCACCGCGCACCTCGCGGAACGACCCGCGGAACGGCGCCTGGCGAGGACGCTTCGTCACGGGGACTGCGCCCGTCCGGCGGAAACGGCACGACCGCCGCAGCGGACAATCCTCGCATCTCGGCCGGGAGCGGCACACGTCGCGGCCCAGGTCCATCATCGCCTGGTTCCATCCCCCGGGATCACGCCGATCGATCCACGACCCCGCGGCCGCGGCCACCTCGGCCTTGGTCGCCGCGTCGGTTCCGAGGCGCGCGCGCGACACCACACGCGCGACGTTCGTGTCGATCGCCGCGACGCGCTGGCCGAACGCGATCGAGGCCACGGCAGCGGCCGTGTACGGGCCGACGCCCGGCAGCGCCGAGAGCTCGACGGTGTCCGCCGGGACCCGGCCGTCGTGCCGCTCGACGATCTCGCGGGCCGCCGCGTGGAGTGACGCCGCCCGCCGGTTGTAGCCGAGCGACCCCCACCCCGTGAGCACGGCGCCGCGGGAGGCGGACGCAAGAGCGCGCACATCGGGGAAGGAGGCGAGGAACGCCTCGAACGCGGGCACCACACGCGGGGCCTGCGTCTGCTGCAGCATGACCTCGCTCACGAGTACCCGGTAGGGATCGCGATCCAGGCGCCACGGATACCGCCGGCGTCGCGGCTCGTACCACTCGAGCAGCCTCATGGCGACAAGCCCCGCCCTCCGACGGTAGGCTTCGATCGAAGGACCGGGGAGCGTGTCGGGAGGGCGTCATGACGACGGTCGGCGAGATCATGAGCAAGGACCTCATCACGGTCGATCCCACGGCCAGCGTCGCCGAGGCCGCCACGGTCATGGGCGAGCATCACGCGGGTTCGGCGCTCGTCATGGAGGGCGACTCGCTGGCCGGCATCTTCACGGAGCGCGACATCGTGCGGGCCCTCGGCGAGCACTTCGACGCCGCCGGCCATCCCGTGTCGGAGTGGATGACGCGCGATCCGGTGACCATGCCGTCCGACTCGGCGATCGAGGACGCCCTCGACCGCATGCTCGCCGGTGGGTTCCGTCACCTGCCGGTCATGGACGGCGATCGGGTGGTCGGCCTGGTCTCCATGCGGGACCTCACCAAGGCCACGACGTCGTAGTGCGCGGCTTGTCCCGGCCCTCCAACGTCGTGGGGCGGGGCTTGTCCCCGCCGGCCGGGCACGAGGCCCGGCCCACGTCGCATCGCTAGAAGCCCGTCTTCGGCTTGTCCGGCAGATCCTGCGCGGCGTCCTTCAACGCGGACCACACCTCGCGGAACACATCCGCGGCGAACCCGGCCGGCTGGCTGTTCTCGCCCCCCAGCGAGCCGCGAACCGCGGCCGACGTCAGGTCGATCGCCTTCTCGAAGAGCTGCCAGTCGATCTCTCGGGCCACGCCAGCCTCCTTGCAACGGATCGGTCATCTCGTCGTGGGCGGTGGGCTCGACCCGCCGCTTCGCGCTCAGCCTACAGGCCGCGCTCCGTCCGCTCCTCCGGCTCCGACGTGAGGTGCCAGTGCCGCGGGAGGATCAGCGCGTCGGCGTCCTCCGGGCCCCAGCTTCCCGGCTCGTAGAGCTCCACGGCGGGCGGATCCTGCAGCACCGGATCGAGGACCTCCCACGCCCGCTCCACCTCGTCCTCCCGGGTGAACAGGGTGTGATCGCCCTCCATGGCCTCGAGGATGAGCGTTTCGTACGCCTCGATCAGCGGCTGGCGATAGGACTCGTCGTAGTCGAAGTGCACCTCCGCGCGGTCGAGCTCGAGGCCGACGCCCGGCTTCTTGATGTTGAGGGCCATCGTGATGCCCTCGTCCGGCTGCACCCGCAGGATCAACGCGTCGCGGCCCAGCGGCGTGGCTTCGGTGCCCCGGAACACGTTGTAGGGCACGTCGCGGAACGACAGCGAGATCTCGGTCTGCTTGCGCTTGAGCTTCTTGCCGGTGCGAAGGTTGAACTTCACGCCCGCCCACCGCCAGTTGTCGATCTCCACCTGCAGCGCGGCGAACGTGTCCGCCTGCGAGTCCTTCGGCACGTCGGGTTCGTCGCGGTACCCGATGTACTGGCCGCGGACGACCTTGGCCGGATCGGCGGGCTGCATGGAGCGCAGCACACGCACCTTCTCGTCGCGCAGGCGGTCCGGGTCGAACGAGACCGGCGGCTCCATCGCGATGAACGTCATGACCTGGAACAGATGCGTCTGCACCATGTCGCGCATCGTGCCGGTCTCCTCGTAGAAGGACGCCCGGCCCTCGATCCCGATCTCCTCCGCCGCCGTGATCTGCACGTTGTCGATGTAGCGGCGGTTCCAGATCGGCTCGAAGATGCCATTGGAGAAGCGCAGGGCCGTGATGTTCTGCACGGTCTCCTTGCCGAGGTAGTGATCGATGCGGAAGATCTGCGACTCATCGAAGTGCTCGTGCAGGATGGCGTTGAGCTCCCTCGCGCTCGCCAGGTCCCGCCCGAACGGCTTCTCGATCACGATCTTCGAGCCCTCGACCATGTTCGCCTCGGCCAGGCGAGCCACGATCAGGGGGTAGGCGGCCGGCGGCGTGGCGCAGTAGAAGAACCGGCGGCCCTCGGTGCCCTGATCGCGATCGGTCCACTCCAGGTGCTCCCGCAGGTGGTCCATCGAGTTCTCGTTGTCGAACTCGCCGCCGATGTAGGAGAGGCGCTTGCGGAAGTCCTCCCAGTCCTCTCCCGTGGGATCGCACCGTCCGAACTCCTTGACGGCGTCGGCCGCGTACTCGTGGAACTCCTCGTCGGACATCTCCGTGCGCGCGTACCCGACGATGGCGAACCCGTGCGGCAGCAAGCCCTCGACGAAGAGGTGGAAGAACGCCGGGAGGAGCTTGCGCCGGGTCAGGTCGCCGGAGGCGCCGAACAGCACCACGGCCTGTGGGTCGGCCGGCTTCAGGACCATCGCTAGCGCGGCTCCTCCGGCTCGACGACACGCTCCTGCGGTGGTGCGTGCTGCTCGGGCTTCACAGCGTGGCCGCCGAACTCCTTGCGAAGCGCGGCGATGACCTTCGCCGAGTACGACTCCTCCTGACGCGAGGCGAAGCGCATGAACAGGCTCAGCGCGGTGATGGGAGCCGGCACGTTCTCCTCGATGGCCTCGAGCACCGTCCAGCGCCCCTCGCCGGAGTCGTCCACGTAGCCGCGGACCTGGTCGAGCGCGGGATCCTTGTCGAGTGCGTCGACGAGCAGCTCGAGGAGCCACGATCGCACGACGCTCCCGTACCGCCAGATCCTCGCGACCTCCAGCAGGTCGAGATCGAACTCCGAGCCCTTCATGATCTCGAACCCCTCGCCGTACGCGGCGAGCAGGCCGTACTCGATGCCGTTGTGGACCATCTTCACGAAGTGGCCGGCGCCGCTGGGGCCGACGTACGCGTACCCGCCCTCGGGCGCGAGCGCCTCGAACACGGGCTCGGCGTGATCGAAGGCGTCGCGTTCGCCTCCGACCATCAGGCAGTAGCCGTTGTCGAGCCCCCATACCCCGCCCGACGTGCCGCAGTCGAGGAACCGCACGCCGTCCGTGGCGAGCTCCTCCGCGCGGCGCTGCGAATCGCGGAAGTTGGAGTTGCCGCCGTCGATCACGACGTCGCCGGATCCGAGCAACCCATGGAGCTTCTCGATGGTGCTCTCGGTGATGTCCCCGGCGGGGACCATGATCCACACGACCCGGGGGGCGTCGAGCTTCTTCACCAGCTCCTCGAGCGAGTGGGTGCCTGCCGCACCCTCCGCTTCGGTGCGTGCCACGGCGTCGTCGCTCGGATCGAACGCGACGACCTCGTGCCCCTTGCGTAGCAGGCGGACGGTCATGTTGCCGCCCATCCGTCCGAGACCGACCATGCCGAGCTTCACCGGCGACCCCTCTCAGATCGGGGGGCTACCCTCGAACCCCCGGTCCGTGGCCCGGCCATCCTAGTGCGGTTAGCATCGAACGCCGATGGCCGATCCGTTCATGCGCGCGTGGGACGCTGCCGACCCGAAGGGGGCGGTGGCGCTCGTGCACGGGATGGCCGAGCACAGCGGGCGCTACGACTACGTGGGCTCGGCTCTGGCAGCCGCCGGCTACTCCGTGCGGGCGGTCGACATCCGGGGTCACGGCTCCGCCGAGGGATGGCCGGGCCAGGTCGCCGGCGCCGCCGACTGGCACGAGGACACCGAGGCCGCGCTTCGGGCGGCCGGCGCCGGGGCCCCCGGCGCGCCGCTCTTCCTGATGGGGCACAGCCTGGGCTCGGTCATCGCCGCGAGCTACGTGGCGAAGCACTCGCCCGCCATCGCGGGCCTGGTGCTGACCGGCTACGCGGGGCTCCCAGGCACCGCGCTGCTCGCGGCCATGGGCAACCCCGACGAGCCGTCCATCCCCGTGTCCGCGATCTCCCGGGACCCGGAGATCGTGAAGGCCTACGAGGACGACCCGCTGGTGTTCTTCCGCGAGGTGCCGGTGGAGACCAACGCGGCGGCGATGGAGGCGGCGATCGGCGCCAACCAGGGTGCGGGGTCGATCACGATGCCGGTGCTCATGGCGCACGGCACCGAGGACCAGATCTGCGACATCGAGGGAGCGCGCGACTTCCACGCCGCGCTCGGCAGCGACGACAAGGAGCTGCTCGTCTACGACGGCCTGTACCACGAGGTCCTGAACGAACCGGAGCGCGACACCGTGATCGCCGACGTCGTCGCGTGGCTCGACCGCCATGTCGCGGGGGGCTCGGGCGGATAGCCCGCCCATGAACGTCCACATCGTGCGGAGCAGCGGGCGCACCCCCCGATCGATCTAGCGTGCCCGAGCTCCCGGACGTCGAGTCCTACCGCCGGTTCTTCTCGCGTCACGCCGCCGGACGAACGGTGCGGCGCACGGTCGTGCCCGACCCGGCGATCCTTCGGAACACCGACCCCCAGACCCTCGACCGCGCGCTGAAGGGCCGGCGGTTCGAGGAGCCCGAACGCGTCGGGAAGTGGCTCCTGTGCTGGACGGACGGCCCGGCATTGCTCCTGCACTTCGGCATGACGGGCTTCCTCGTCTGGTCGCAGGACGAGCCGGAGCGGCATCGGCACGACCGCGTGATCCTGGAGCTCGACACCGGCGACGAGCTCCGCTACCGCAACATGCGAAAGCTCGGCGGCGCCTGGCTGGCACACGATCGGGCCGAGGCGGCGGAGGTCCTGGGGCCCATCGGTCCGGACGCGCTCGCCATCCGGCGCGGCGAGTTCCTGGAGCGGCTGTCGGAACGCCGCGGCGGCGTGAAGGCGGCGCTCATGGATCAGTCCCTCATCGCGGGCGTCGGCAACCTGGTGGCCGACGAGGTGCTGTGGCAGGCCCGCCTGCATCCCAGGCATCAGGTGGCAGCGGTCTCCGAGGACGATCGTCGCGAGCTGTACAGGACGATGCACGCCGTGTTGAAGGAGGCGGTGGATCGCTACGACTTCATCCCGCGGAAACGCGGATGGCTGTCCTACGTCAGAGGGAAGCCCGGCGCGATGTGCCCCCGGTGCGGGACGCCGCTCGAGCGGATCACGGCGGCGGGTCGGACGACGTACTTCTGTCCGCGCTGCCAGCCGCTTCCGCGCGGGGGTCCGCTGCCGCCTCGGGCTGCGTCGCCAGCTGTCGCCAGGCCGACCACCCGCGCTGCGCCACGGTCGCGGCGCCGAGGCCGGTGAGGACGATCAGGATCGGCAGCAACGCGCCGGGCTGGGTCAGCCCGATCATGAGCGCCACGTAGCGCTCGAGGCGCTGCATCAATCCCTCCGAGAGCGACAGCCCGAGGGCCTCGCCCTCGGCCCGGACGTGGGAAACCAGCAGCGAGATGGCCAGCGCCGACATGCACAGGGCGGCCTGCAGGTTCAGGTGCTGCTCGGAGAGTGACCAGAACAGACAGCCGAACACGATCGCGTCCGACACGCGGTCGAGCACGGAGTCGAGGAAAGCGCCCAGCCGGCTGTCCTCGCCTCGCAACCGTGCCAGACCGCCGTCGAAGATGTCGAGCAGACCCGCCGGAAGCAGCAGCAGGCCGGGCAGGAGACGGCGGTCGGTGATCAGGAGCCAACCCACGACGCCGTTCGTCGCGAGCGAGGCCATCGTGAGATGCCACGGCTTGAACCCGGCACGGTAGAAGCCGGCCAGCGCGACGCGGTAGGGCCACGCGAACAGGACCCGGAAGACGGGCGCGATCGCGCCCTTGGCCTGCCGGGGGGCCGGCACGTCGCGCACGCGGCGCGGCTCCTCCTGCCCGGGGCCCATCGGGTCGAAGGCTACTCCTCGGCGGCTACGAGCCGACGGGGTGGAAGTCGACGATGCGGTACCGGAAGTTGCCGCCGGGTGCGTCGTAGGCGACCTCGTCGCCGGTCTTCTTCCCGACGAGGACCGATCCCAGCGGTGAGGTGGTGGTGATCGTGCGCATCTCCGGGTGACGCTCCTCGCCGGAGTCGGCCAGGAGGTAGCGCTCGTCCTCGGCGTCCTCCTCGCCCAGCGGCCGAAGGGTCACCGCCATGCCTGCCACCACGGACTCGGCCGAAGCTGGGGCCTCCACGATGTCGGGGTCGCGGAGCATCTGATCCAGCTTGCGGATACGGGCCTCCATCAACCCCTGCTCGTTCTTCGCCGAGTCGTACTCGGCGTTCTCGCTGATGTCGCCCAGCTCGCGCGCGTGCAGGAGCCGCTCGGCGATCGTGGTGCGCCCGGTGGTCTTGAGCTCGTCGAGCTCGGTCTTCAGGCGCGTGTACGCGTCCAGCGTGAGCGTGGCAGTGGGCTTCTGGCCGGGCCTGCGCTCCGGGCGCGCGGCCAGCTCGGGAGGCAGCTCCATGTCGGTTGAATCTACCAGTCGGGCCCCGCCCGTCCTTCTGTCACCTTCGTGCAGTTGACACAACAAGGACATGCGGTTTGTGCATCTGCAACAAGGAGGGCGGCGGCCGTCCGGCGAAGCAAGCACGAAGCAACACGAGGATCCCCGACCGCAGCAGGAGGACCCATGACCCGCACCGTTGGCCGCACCGTCGCTCTCACCGTCCTCGTCGCGCTCGGCGCCGCCTGGCCCGGGGCCTCCGCCGTCGCGGCCGGCGGGTTCGAACCCGATCCGGCCGGGCCGAGCGCGAACTGCGTGGCGGCGCCCGTCGTGAGCGAGCGTTGCCCCGCGTGGGCTTCGGTGTACGACGACCCGAACGGACACACCACCGCCCACGGCATCGACCTGCTGAGCGGCGTGACGCTGAGCCCCGACGGCACGCGCATCTTCACGTACGGGTACAGCACGGACGACACCACCGGGATGGACCTGGTGGTCATCGCATACGACGCGACGAACGGCGACCAGCAGTGGATCTACCGCTACGACCACGAGGGATCGGAGAAGGCGGTCGGGCTCGTGGTGAGCGCGGACGGCGCCACGGCCTACGTCGGGGGCACCGAGGGATCGGGGAGCGGCGAGGACCAGCTGCTGGCGATCGCGCTGAACACGCAGACCGGGACCCCGGCGTGGAAGACGACGTACGGCCGGGCGGACTACGGCGTGCGCACGTTCGGCCCCCTGCTCTCCGGTGACGGCCGTCGCCTGTACTTCGGAGGTTCCGTGTGGAACGGATCGATCCCGGACACCGCGTTCGCGGCGTCGCTCGACTCCGCGACGGGCGCCATCGAC
>JBHELK010000027.1:0-31235 GCA_046263085.1 Actinomycetota bacterium | reverse complement strand
GTCGGGCAGCTCCTCGGCACGATCGACGACGTGAAGCGCCTCACGAACCGGAGCCTGCACGTCTCGGGCATCCTGCCGACCATGTTCGACTCCCGGACCTCGCACGCGCGCGAGGTCCTGGCCGACGTCGGCGACCGCTACCGCCTGCGCGTGCTGGATCCGCCGGTGCGCAAGAGCATCCGGTTCGCCGAGGCGCCGCGCGAGGGGCGAAGCATCCTGCGGTTCTCGCCCTCGCATCCGGGAGCCGAGGCCTACCGCCTCCTGTCGCGGGAGCTCGTGCCGTGAACCTCGACGAGGGGCGCGCCCGCCGCGGGCACAACGGCAACGTGCGCCAGTTCCCACCCCACGAGGGGAGCGCCGCGCGATCCCGTCATCCCAGCGCGGCTCGCGCCGCGATCCCTCCGGATCGCGACCCCCTCGGCAAGATGGCGCTCTTCTCCTCCGAGGGCGCGAGGCCGGCGCTCGGCACCTTCCTGGTCGACTGCTCGTCGTGTCGCCGCGAGACCCCGGTCAGTCCGCTGCAGCTGATGCGCTCGGCGTTCCCCTTCTCGCTGCACCTGCCGCTCCTGCGCAGGTACCACTCGCTGATGCGATGTCCGGCCTGCGGGCACAGGACCTGGGTGCGTGTGGCCTGGCAGCCCTGAGCTGATCCCTCGTGGGCCGGGACTTGTCCCCGGCTTCGATTACCCTTGCTCCCATGCAATTCCGCACCGCGCTCGCGGTCTTCGCGCATCCCGACGACGGGGAGTTCGGCTTCGCCGGAACCATCGCGAAGTGGGCCAAAGAGGGCACGGAGGTGCATTACGTCTGCATCACCGACGGCTCGGCCGGATCCAACGAGCGCGGCGTCACGCGGGAGGAGCTGCGGCCGATCCGCGAACGCGAGCAGCGCGCGGCGTGCGAGGTGCTCGGCGTGCGCGAGTGTCACTTCCTCGGGTTCGTCGACGGGCAGCTCGAGCTCGACATGAATCTCCGCCGGGCGGTGACCCGCGTGGTCCGCGACATCCGCCCCGACGTCATCGTCGGCACCGACCCGTCGCGACTGTGGAACCGCGATCGCACCTACATCAATCATCTCGACCACCGCATCGCCGGGGAGGTCGTGCTCACGACTGCCATGCCCGACGCGCCGTCCCGCCCGCAGTTCCCCGAGCTGCTCGAGGAGGGCTTCGAGCCGTTCGAGGTCCCCGCGGTCTGGTTCTCGGCGGAGGACGGCGACACCGTCGTGGACATCAGCGACACCATCGACGCGAAGATCCGGGCGCTGGGCTGCCACGAGTCGCAGCTCGGCGCCTACCCGGACTGGCAGGAGCTGATCCGGCGCATGGGCAAGGAGCGCGGCGCGCCGGCCGGCGTGGAGTACGCGGAGTGCTTCAAGACCTTCAACCTCAAGAACGAGTGAGCTGATGGACGAGGAAGAGGAAGAACAGCGAGGGCTCGACCCCGAGGAACGGGAGGACATCGAGGCCGACCTCGAAGACCTCTCCGGGATGCGCCAGGTGTTCGAGGCGCAGGGGGTCCGGGGCGTGGTGATCGCGTGCCCCGACTGCGGCTCGAACCACTTCTACGAGTGGGACCTGCTCCGCGAGAACCTCGAGTACATGCTGCAGTCGGGCGAGCCCCGCATGCACGAGCCGGCGTACGAGCCCCGCGAGGACGAGTACATCCAGTGGGACTACGGCAAGGGCTACGTCGACGCGCTCGCCGACGCCGGCCTCGGGATGGCTCGCGACGTCGACACCTCGGCGTGCCCGTGGTGCCGCACGCCGTTCGAGGATCACTACCAGTTCTGCCCGAGCTGCGGCCGTTCGCTGGCGCCCCTTCGCATGTACAGCCAGCTCGTCGACAAGGGCATCGACGAGCGCGAGGTCCGCAGCCTCCTCGTCAAGGCCGGCTTCGAACCTTTCTAGGGAGCCACGCACCCTCTCCCGCCCAAGGACCCTCTCCTTGCTAGTAATATAGGAACTAGGAGAGGGTGTGCCCCCGACTTCTCCGCCGCCCCCCGATCAGCTCGCCGGCGGCTCCAGGATGCAGTCCTCGGGTGCCTTGTCCACCCGCAGCCCCTTGTAGGACGGCGCCCGCAGCTTGCCGGCGTTCGTCATCTGCAGGAACTCGACCTCGCACACGAGCTCCGGCTCCACGAAGCACGCGCCCTTGACCTTGCGCAGCTCGGCGTCGGCGACCGCGGGCTTCGTGCAGCGCAACGGTTCCAGACGCTCCATGAGGTCGCCCAGCATCCTGTCGGTGAAGCCCGTGCCGACCTGGCCGATCCACCGCAGCTTGCCGTCGTCGTACGCGCCGAGGAGCAGCGCGCCGAACACGTCGGTGCGCCGGCCCTCGCCGGGCGTCCACCCGATGATCACGCAGTCCTGCGTGTTGAGCAGCTTGATCTTGCGCCAGTCGCCGGTCCGCTTCCCGGGGTGGTACTTCGACCCGAGGCGCTTGGCCACCACGCCCTCCATGCCGAGCTTCCCCGCGCCCTCCGTGAAGGCCACGCCCTCGCCGTCCGCGTAGAACGTGACCTGCATCCGGGCCGGGGAGTCCATGACGAGGATCTTCTCCAGGCGGGCCCGCCGCTCCTCCAGCGGCTGCCCGATCAGCTCCTCGCCGTCGAGGTAGAGGACGTCGAACAGCGCGAGGTCCACCGGGACCTGCTTGCGCATCCGCTCGATGTCGGCCTTCGACGACAGGTTGATCCGGCTCTGGAGCAGCTCGAAGGACGTGCGGCCTTCACCGTCGATCGCCACGATCTCCCCGTCGAGCACAGCCGTCGTGCCGGTGATCCACTGCCAGATGTTCAGCAGCTCGGGGTACTGCGCCGACTGGTCGCGCCCCTTCCGGGAGATCAGCCGCACGTCCTCGCCCTGGATGGAGACGAGCGTCCGCACGCCGTCCAGCTTCGGCTCGAACCGCCACCCGTCGTCGTCGAAGGCCTTGTGGCCGCCCTCCGCCATCATCGGCAGGTACGAGGGCGGCGCCGTCCCGGCCGACAGCTCCTCGGACGCGCTCGCCATGAACGCGAGCCACCCCTGATTGGTCTTCACCAGGTGGTACTCGGTGCCGTGGTATCGCGTGCCGAACAGCCGGAACGACACCTTCTTGTCGGTCCACTCGACGAGCTCGTACGTGCCGCTGTCCCAGATGATCACCTCGCCGGCCCCGTAGTGGCCCTTCGGGATGTTGCCCTCGAACGTGCCGTACTCGAGCGGGTGGTCCTCGGTCTGGATCGCGAGATGCCGCACGCCCTTCTGCGACGGCAGCCCCTTCGGCACCGCCCACGACACCAAAACGCCGTCTCTCTCGAGGCGCACGTCGTAGTGCAGGCGGGTGGCCCGGTGCTTCTGGATCACGAACGAGCTCCCCTCGGTGGCGAACTCGCTGGGCCCCGGTTCGGGCGTCACCGCGAGGTCGCGCTTCTTGATGTACTCGCCGAGCTTGGGGTCCTTCGATCGCGCGATGACCGACTCCGACGACTCCGTGGGGCCCCTCGATCTCGATCGGCCCTTGCTTCCCTGGATCACCCCCGGCATGGCCGGCGCCTTCTCGACGTCGACGCCCAGTGCATCCATCGCGGGGCGGAGGTCCTGCGGGGCGTCCAATACGGGGCGGAAGAGGTCGCCGACCTCGGCGAGGCGCTTCCAGATGGTCTGGATGGTGAAGTCGCCGGGCTTGACCCCGGCCGAGACCTCGTCCCACGTGATGGGCGTGGAGACCGAGGCGCCCGGCTCGGGGCGCATGGAGTACACGGCGGCGATGTTGGCGCCGCTGCGGTTCATGTTGTGGTCGATGAACACCTTGCCGGTCCGCGTGCGCACCTCCCACTGCATCGTCACGCGCGCCGGGTCGGCCTTCTTGATCATCGTCCCGATCAGCCGCACGAACTCGCGGACCTCGTCGTGGGTGAACCGCGGCTCGATCGGCACGTAGATCTGCGCGCCCGTGGCGCCGCTGGTCTTCGCGTAGCCCTCGAGCCCCAGCACGTCGAGGGCGGCCTTCACGTGCGAGGCGACCGCGAGGACGTCCGAGAAGTCCACCTCGAACGGGTCGAGGTCGAAGAACGCGTAATCCGGGTACTCGTAGCTGTCGCAGCGCGAGTGCAGCGGATGGAACTCGATGCATCCCAGGTTCACCATGAACAGCAGGCCGGCCGTGTCGTCGACGAGCAGATAGTCGATGACCTTGTTCTTCGTGGGGCGGGGCTTGTCCCCGCCGTCCTCTGACTCCACGGGACAGCGCCGCATCCAGTCCGGTGTGTTCGGCGGCTTGTTCTTCTCGTAGAAGAAGTGGCCGGAGATGCCGTTCGGCATGCGCTTCATCGTCAACGGCCGGCCCGCGAGGTAGGGCAGGATGTGCTCCGCGACGTTGTAGTAGTAGGCGAGGAGGTCGCCCTTGGTGTAGCCCTCGTCGGGCCAGAACGTCTTGTTCAGATTGGAGAGCCGGACCTCGCGCCCATCGATCTGCAGCCACCACGCGTCGCCGTCCTGCACTGCCGGCAACTCGCGCGGGAAGTCGACCGTGAACGCTGGCCCGGCCTGCTTCCGTTTCGGCATCGCACCCCAATCCTAGGGGGAAAGATGCTGGTAGCGGCCACCGTGACCAGTACAATCTGAGGTCCCTCGACCGGAGGTCATCCCATGCCCAGGACCATGTGGAAAGGCGCCATCTCCTTCGGGCTCGTGTCGATCCCGATCCGGGTCTTCCCGGCCACCGAGGAGAAGGGGCTCTCCTTCAACCAGCTCCACGAGAAGGATCACGGCCGCATCAAGTACCAGCGCATCTGCGCGAAGTGCGGCGAGGTCGTGCCCTACGAGGAGATCGTGAAGGGCTACGAGTACGAGAAGGACAAGTACGTCGTGCTCGAGGAGGAGGAGCTCGCGGCGGTCCCAGTGGAGTCCTCGCGCGCCATCGACATCCTGCAGTTCGTCGACGCCGACGAGATCGATCCGATCCTCTACAAGAAGTCTTATTACCTCATCCCGGAGGAGACCGGCGTCAAGGCATACCGGCTGCTGCGCGAGGCCATGTCCGAGGACGGCCGGGTCGGCATCGCCAAGGTGTCCTTCCGCGACAAGGAGCACCTGTCGGCGCTGCGGTTCTCCGAGGAGGTGCTCGTCCTCGAGACCATGTTCTGGCCCGACGAGATCCGTGCCACCGACTTCCCGGAGCTGGAGAAGGACGCCAAGCTTCGCCCGCAGGAGGTGCAGATGGCCCGGACCCTCATCGAGAACCTCACCGACGACTGGAACCCCGACCAGTACCAGGACGAGTATCGCGAGGCGCTGCTCGGGATCGTGGAGAAGAAGGTGGCGGGCGAGGAGATCGAGTTCATCGAGGCGCCGGAGCCGACCAAGGTGGTCGACCTCATGGAGGCGTTGAAGGCGAGCGTGGAGGCCGCGAAGAAGCCGGCTGCCGCCACGCCGATGAAGTCGGCCAAGCGATCGACCACGAAGTCGACGGCCAAGAAGTCTCCGGCCAAGAAGTCGACGGCGAAGTCCAGCGCGAAGAAGTCCACGGCCAAGCGCAAGGCGGGCTAGCCCCGGCGCATCGGTGCCGCACGAGCCGCATCACGTCCGCCGGTTCCTCGGTTGGCATCCCGAGACGTTCGTCTGCTCGCGCCGCGGCCACGTCCTGCCCGCCGCGCTGGTCGAGCGGCTCCGCCCCGAGGACACCGGGCTCGGCGTCGACCTCGACGACGGCCGCCGCATGGCCCGCTGCACGAGATGCGACGTGTGGGTGGCGGCCCATCCGCCGGATGAACCGCGCCGCGAGACGCTGCCGTCGGTCGACGACATCAAGCTCCCGCGCCGGGGCCGGCCGCTGCGCGACGCCATCGTCCTGCGGCTCATCGCCGTCAACCGCGGCATCCACTGCGTGATCTTCGCCGCGCTCGCCGTGGTGCTCTTCCTGCTGGAGACGAACCTGGGGTCGCTGCGCAACACCGCGCAACGCCTGATCTCGAACCTCCGGGCGAACACCGGCCAGGGCGCGAGCCAGGGGACCATCGACCGCTGGCTGCACGACATCCTCAACATCAACAAGCACACGCTGCTGATCCTGCTGTTCACCGCCATCGCCTACGCCGTGATCGAGGGCGTCGAGGCCGTCGGGCTGTGGCTCGAGCGGCGGTGGGCCGAGTACCTCACCGCCATCGCCACGGCGGGGTTCCTCCCTTTCGAGATCCACGAGCTCACGAAGCGGATCACGGTCCTGCGCGTCCTCGCGCTCGTCGTCAACCTCGCGATCCTGGTCTGGCTCGTCTACCGCAAGCGCCTGTTCGGGGTGCGGGGCGGGGCGAAGGCCGAGCACCGCGAGGAGGAGTTCGACCGCCGGGCCCTGTTCGGCCCTCCTCCGCGCCGGCAGGAGGCCCGGTCGGGGATTTAACCGCGGCGAAACGAAGGCGAAATCGAGGCGAAACCTCCTTCCGGGAGACTGCGCCGCAACGCCTCGAGGCGGGGACGAACCCTGTCTCGCGGAGCATGGCGTCCACGTCTGGAGGAGGTGCCCGTGCCGCTCACAGTGAATCCCGGCGATACCGCCTGGATGCTCGTCTCCACGGCCCTGGTGATGTTCATGACGCCGGGTCTCGCGTTCTTCTACGGCGGCCTGGTCCGCGCGAAGAACGTCCTGGCCACCGTGATGCAGTCGTTCATCGCCCTGGCGGTGGTCAGCGTGACGTGGTCGCTCATCGGCTACACGCTCGCGTTCGGCCCCGACAAGTGGATGGTGATCGGCGGGCTCAAGTACCTCTTCCTGCACCACACCGACGGCGCCCCGATCGCGCTGGCCCCGACCATCCCGGCCACCGTGTTCATGGCGTTCCAGCTCATGTTCGCCATCATCACGCCGGCCCTCATCACCGGCGCGTTTGCCGAGCGCATGAAGTTCTCCGGCTGGCTGATGCTGCTCACGCTCTGGTCGATCATCGTGTACTCCCCGCTCGCGCACTGGGTGTGGGGCGGCGGGTTCCTCGGCATCGCGCACCTCGGCGCGCTCGACTTCGCCGGCGGCACGGTCGTGCACATCAACGCCGGGGTCGCCGCGCTCGTCTGCGCCCTGTACCTGGGCAAGCGGCGGGGATACGGGCGCGAGGCGTTCGTGCCGCACAACGTGCCGTTCGTGGTGCTCGGTGCCTCGATCCTGTGGTTCGGATGGTTCGGGTTCAACGCGGGGAGCGCCCTCGCCTCGGGCGGTCTCGCCGGGAGCGCGTTCGTCGCCACGCACCTCGCCACGGCCACGGCGGTGCTCGGGTGGATCATCCCGGAGTGGATCAAGCACGGGAAGGCCACCACGGTCGGTGCCGCGTCGGGAGCGGTCGCGGGCCTCGTCGCCATCACCCCGGCGAGCGGCTTCGTCGGCCCCATGGGCGCGCTCGCCATCGGGTTCGCCGCCGGCGTCATCTGCTTCTACGCCGTCAACCTGAAGATGCGCTTCGGCTACGACGACTCGCTCGACGTCGTGGGCGTGCACATGGTCGGCGGCATCATCGGCGCCCTCCTCACCGGCGTCTTCGCCAGCGCAGCCATCAGCGGCTTCTCGGGCGGGTTCACGCAGGTCGGCAAGCAGGCCGTGGCGGTGCTCGTCACCCTTGCCTGGTCCGGCCTGCTGACCTGGGGCATCCTGAAGCTCACCGACCGCACGGTGGGCCTGCGGGTCGACGAGGAGGAGGAGGTCGCGGGCCTGGACTTGTCCGAGCACAGCGAGGTCGGCTACACCTTCAGTGACCGGGGCGGCTCGCTGGCACATCCGTCGCGAGCCTCCCGGGAGGAACCTCCGGAGGTGCGGGTCACCCCGTCGCGGGTCGACGTGGCGGACGCATCGTCGGAGCGACAGCCCGCCGACGTAGGAGGGGTGGAGTGAAGCTCGTCACCGCCATCATCAAGCCGTTCAAGCTCGACGAGGTGAAGGAGGCGCTGCGCTCGATCGGGATCAACGGCCTCACGACGACCGACGTGCAGGGGTTCGGACGGCAACGCGGGCACACCGAGGTCTACCGCGGCGCCGAGTACCAGGTGGACTTCGTGCCGAAGGTGAAGGTCGAGGTCATGGCCCACGAGGACCAGGTCCAGCAGATCATCGACGTGATCCTGAAGACGGCCCGCACCGGGAAGATCGGCGACGGCAAGATCTTCGTCCTGCCCGCCGAGCAGGTCTACCGGATCCGGACGGGCGAGCGTGGTCCTGACGCGATCTGATCAACGCGCCGGGGCTCGACCCGATCCCGTCGAACGGCTCCTCGATGAGCTGGGCGCCCTCGATACGGCCTTTTCGCGGGGCCACCACGGCCGGTGGTCCGCGAGGCGCCGGGCCCAGCTCGTCGACGCCTGTCTCGTCGAGCTGTACCTCGGTGCCGAGCCGCCCGAGCGCACCGCGCTGGTGGCGCTCGGCGGCTACGGCCGGGGCGAGCTCGCCCCGCGCTCCGACCTCGACCTGTTGCTCCTGCACGGCGGCACCGGATGGCCCACGCAGTGGGGGAACCGCCGAGACCGCAGCGTGAAGGAGCTCGCCGAGCGGCTGTTCTATCCGCTGTGGGACGCGGGGTTCTCCGTCGGCCACGCCTTCCGCTCGGTGCGCGAGTGCGCGGCGCAGGCGGGCGAGCGCCTCGACGTGGAGACCGCGATGCTCGACGGACGCATCGTGGCGGGGGACGAGCGCCTCTTCGAGTCCATGCACGAGCTCGTCACGGGGGCCGCGCGCAAGGACGTTCCCGCCTTCCTGAGCAGGCTCCAACGCGGGGGCCGCGAGCGCGAGACCGCACACGGGTCGGTGTCGCACTTGTTGGAGCCGGACGTCAAGGAGGGGGCGGGCGGCCTGCGCGACATCCACACGGTCGCCTGGATCGAGAAGGTGACCGGCGATCTCGAGGCCGCGGGCGCGCTCCGGCGGGCCGATCGCGACGCGCTCGACGCGGCGGAGGAGTTCCTCGTGCGGGTCCGAAGCGCGCTCCATCTGGAGACGGGGAAGAAGACCGACCGGCTCCACCTCGACCACCAGCCCTGGCTCGCGACCACGCTGGGATTCGAGGACGAGCCGGGGCTCGGCGCGAGCGACGCGCTCATGCGTTCGGTCTTCGAGCACGGCCGCCGGGTCGAACAGGTCCGGGACGCCGTCTTCGACCGCCTGGCGGAGCCCGCGACGCGCGCCGCCAGCGCCGAACCCGTGGGCGACTCGCCCGAGGGCGTTCTCGCGCTGTTCGCTCGGTCGGCGACGGGCGCGCGCCTCGCCCCGGCCACACTCGACCGGATCGAGGCCGTCGAGCTGCCGGAGGACGTCGCGTGGACCCCGTCGATGCGCGAGTCCTTCATCGCGATCCTCCGCGCCGGAACCAGCGGTCTCGAGGTCATCGAGACCATGGACCTTGCCGGCGTGTTGACCCGTCTGCTCCCGGAGTGGGCGGCCGTGCGGTGCCGCCCGCAGCGCGACCCGTTCCACCGGTACACCGTGGACATCCATCTCTTGCAGGCCGTCGTCGAGATGGTCGGACTTCTGGACGGCGATCCCGTCGACCGGTTCGCGGACGCGGCGAGGGACGCCGTCGTCGCGGACCGCGACGCCCTCCTGCTGGGCGCCCTGCTGCACGACATCGGCAAGACGGGCCACGGGGAACACGTCACCGCCGGGACCAGGATCGCCGCGTCGGTCCTCGACCGGCTCGGGGTCGAGCCGGAGGCCGCCGAGCTCGTGCTGTTCCTCGTCGAGCAGCACCTGCTCCTCGCCGACACCGCAACGCGCCGCGATCTCGAGGACGAGAACCTCATCCTCGACGTGGCCGCTCGTGTCGGCACCCCGGAGCGACTCGCGGCGCTGTACCTGCTGACGATGGCCGACGCCGCCGCGACCGGGCCGCACGCGTGGACGCCGTGGCGCGCGACACTCGTGCACGACCTCGTGTCGAGGGTGCAGCACGTGCTGCAACGAGGCGACATGGGCGCGGAGACCGCCGTTCGCCTCGCCGAGCGCACCGACGTGCTGCGCCGTCTGCTGGGCGGCGAGGACCCGCCCGCCGTCGAGCGCTTCCTGGCCACCATGCCGCGCAGCTACCTGCTGTCCGTGCAGCCCGAACGCGCGATCCGCCACTTCCACCTCGTGCAGCCCCCGCCCACCTCCCTCGACGTCAGGAGCCAGGCCGAGCCCGGCGACCGCCCCGGCACGTACCGGCTCACCGTGGTGGCCCACGACCGGCCCGGGCTGCTCTCGCGCATCGCCGGGGCCCTGGCCCTGAGCGGCCTGTCGATCCTCTCCGCGCAGGTGTTCACCACCGAGGACGGCGTGGCCGTCGACCTGTTCGAGGTGGAGGGCGCATTCGAGGATGACATCGACGAGGAGCGGTGGCGGCGGTTCAGGACCACGCTTCGCAAGGCCCTCGAGGGGCGGCTGTCGCTCGAGTACCGGGTGAAGGAGAAGCGCGCGTTCTATCCGGCCGCTCGTGGCGACATCCCCGTCGAGGTGAGCGTCGACAACGGCGCCTCCGACTTCTCCACCGTCGTCGAGGTCGGCGCCCCCGACCGCGTCGGACTCCTGTTCGACATCTCGCGCACGCTCTTCGAGCTGCAACTCGACGTGCACGTGGCGAAAGTTGCGACGTACGGCGGCAGGGTGGTCGACGCCTTCTACGTACGCGACGTGCTGGGACGCAAGATCGAGGACGAGGAGCACATCGCCGAGATCCGCGCCGCCATCACCGCCCGCCTCTCCGACTAGGGGCGATCGGCGTGGGCTCGGGACTCGTCCCTGCCCTGTCATGCAACGGACGTGCCGTCCTCGACCTCGACGTCGGCGCCGAGCAGCCGCACGCCCTTGGATTCCGACATCGCGCCCAGCACGAGGACCTCGCTCTTGAACCCGGCGATGCGCTTCGGCTCGAAGCCGAGGACGCAGACGACCTGACGTCCGAGGAGCTCTTCTTTCGAGTAGTGGGTGGCCTGGGCGCTCGAGCGGCGGGTTCCCTTCGGCCCGAAGTCGATGGTCAGCTTGTACGCGGGCACGCGGGCCTCGGGGAAGTCCTCCACCTCCACGACGCGGCCGACGTTGAGCTCCAGTCGTTCGAACTCGTCCCACGTCGCACCCATGCGCGAGGATTGTGCCGCATCGTCCCTCTTCCGTTTCCTCCGTCGCGGAGCTACGCTCGCGGAGCCACGAGCACAAAGGGGGGCGGATGGCACGGGATGCAGCGTTGGTTTCCACGTGGGGCGCTTCGGTTCGAGGCCGGGAAGCGAAGTCGCTCGAGGTCTTCATGGAGTTCCTCCAGTACTGGGGCAAGCAGGCGGCCGAGGGCAGGTGCTCGGAGCCGGAGCCCTACATCGCCGCCGACGGATCCACCGGCATGGCCATCGTGCGGGGCAGGAGCGACGTCCTGATGGAGATCGCGACGTCGGACGAGGCCCTGAAGCTCATCGAGAAGGGCCAGCTCATCGTGGAGGACCTCAAGACGCAGTGGTACTTCACGGGTGAGGACGAGGTCCAGCGGAGCATGAGCATGTTCGTGGAGTCGGGCCAGGAGCTCGGCCTCATGTAGGACCTCCCAGGCGCCGGGGGAGCCAAAGCGAGGGGCGGGGCGACCCGCCCCTTCGCCGTTTTGCGATCAGGCCACGAGCTCGGCGAGGCGCTCGGCGAAGATGGGGCCGGCGCCCTTGTCCTCGTGCTTGAAGAAGGCGTACACATCGCGGCCTGCGTCGAGCGCGGGGCGCACCCGCTTCCCCCACGCCGCGATCTCCTCGTCGTCGTAGTGCTCCTTGCGCAGCCGCAGGTAGCCGAACGGTTCGAAGACCGGGTCGCCGCCCGCGCTCGCGTCGGTCTCCGCCGTGCACCACGCGACGCCGTTCGCTTCGAGGATGGGCTTCGCCTCCTCCCACGACGGGTCGCGGAACTCCATCGCGTAGCGTGCGGTCGGCGGCAGGTACGCGACGAACGACTCGATCAGCGCCCGGTCGAACTTCAGCGAGGGCGGGCACTGGAACAGGATCGGGCCGAGCCGATCCCCGAGCAGCCGGGCCCGGTCCAGGAAGAACGAGACCGACTCGTCGGCGTCGCGCAGGCGCAGGGTGTGGGTGATGCGCTGGTGGGCCTTCAGCGCGAAACGGAACGCCTCCGGCGTCTGCTCGCTCCAGGTGGCGAGCGTCTTCTCCGAGGCCTGCCGGCGGAAGGTGTAGTTGATCTCCACGGAGCGGAACCGCTCGGCGTAGTAGGCGAGCATGCCGGCGTCCTTCAGCGACTCCGGATAGAAGGGGCCCTTCCACTCCTTGTATGCGAAGCCCGAGGTCCCCAGGTAGAGCGTCCCGCCCACGTGGGGCATTCTTCCATCCGATGGACGTCGAGATCGACACACCCCGCGGACCGGTCGGCGGGGCCTGGACCGCCGGCGACCCGGTCGTCGTGGTGGCCCATGGGGCCGGGAACGACATGCACTCGCCCCTGCTGGTGGCCTTCACGGACGGGTTGGCCGACGCGGGCGTGGGGTCGCTGCGGTTCAACTTCCCGTACAAGGAGGCCGGGCGGCGAGCGCCCGACCCGCCGCAGGCGCTCCTCGATGCCTCCCGGGCAGCCTTCGAGGAGGCCACCCGCCGGGCCGGGAGCCACGACGTGGTCGTGGGCGGCAAGTCGCTCGGCGGCCGGATCGCCTCTCTCCTCGTCGCCGACGGTCTCCCCGCCGCCGGGCTCGTCTTCCTCGGCTATCCGCTGCACGCCCCGGGCAAGACCGAGCGGCTTCGAGACGAGCATCTCGGCCGCATCGACGTGCCCATGCTCTTCCTGGAGGGTACGCGCGACCCGTTCGCGCGCTGGGATCTCATCGAGGCGGTCTGCCGGAAGCTCGGGGATCGGGCGGTGCTGTATCCGGTCGAGGGCGGGGACCACTCGTTCCGGGTCCGCGGAGAGAAGGTTCCCGACGATGAGATCGGGCGTCGTCTCGCCGAGGTGACGGCGCGGTTCGTGCGTGGAGCGGCCGTATAGTCGAGGCGTGCCGAGGAGACACGGAGCCGCTCGCGAGCGACACGTCCCGTTCGTGGAGCGGGATCGCCCGTCGAGCGCGGCGCCCGAGTGGTCGATCCCCGGCCTGGACGTCCGGAGCGTCTCCAGCGAAAAGACGTACCGCTGCCCGGGGTGCGATCACGAGATCAAGCCGCGCCTCGGCCACCTCGTCGTGATCCCGCAGGAGAGGCCCGACGACCGTCGGCACTGGCACACGCGGTGCTGGGAGCAGGAGCTCAGGCGGCGCGGGGTGCGCCGATAGCCCCGCCCGCTCGAGCGGAGGTCCGCGCGTTCATGTGGCGCGAGGGCGACCACTGGTACGGACGCCTCGACGCTCGCGGCGCCGAGACCCACGCGCTGCGCAGCCGCAAGGCGTGCGTCGAGCGCCTCCGGCGCGGCGCCGGCAAGGCGGTGCTCACCATCGAGGTGGTGCCCGACCTGGTCGGCGTGGCGGAGGCCGCCGCGATCCTGGGATGGGACAAGCGGCGGATCTTCACCTACATCTCCCGCGACTCGTTCCCCGAGGCCGTCGCGCTCCTCGCCTCCGGACGGGTGTGGCGCCGAGCCGACGTCGAGGAATACGCCCGGGACCGCCGCCGCCGGCGGTCGTAGCAGGGGCAACGAGAGAGGGGCCGCCCTCTCGGACGGCCCCTCTGAGCGCTGCTTCGTTGTTGGCCGGACTAGGCAGCGCGCGGGATGCGGGACTCGATCTCGGTCGCCTGGTCGTTGGACCGGCGCGAGTACGAGGCCAGCACGTCGAGGATCTCGTGCCAGACCGCGGAGATACCCGCGATCGTGAGGCCCGTCCCGACCGTGCCCATCCACGCCTTGCGGAACAGCTGGTCCCACCCGGCGTAGACGTTGTAGTCCAGGAGCCAGGTGAGGCCGACCCCCGCCAGGACGGCAAGCGTGATCTTGGCGGCTCGGGACATGGTCCCGAGGTGGCCGCCCAGGTCGACCAGCTTGCAGACGGCGAGGCCGAGCAGTGCAACGGTGGCGAACTCGTACATTCGGATGCCACCCCCTTTCGGCACTCTTTGACCTCGCCCGGGGCCGGAAGGTAACAGCAGGTCGGAGGCCAGGTTGACGCGCGCGTCAGGTCCGTGCTTGTGCGATACTTCGGCCCCCTGTACGGAAGGAGGAGGACGCCGTGGCCGTGAAGTTCCTCTCAGACGAGTGGGCAGCGCAGGTCAAGGACAAGCTGAACTCGAGCGACGCCTTCAAGAGCGCCGCCGGATCCCAGACCGCCAAGCTCCAGCAGGTCATCACCACCCCCGACGGCGAGAAGAAGTACTTCTTCAGCATCGAGGGCGGCCAGGCTGAGGTGGGCATCGGCGAGATCGATGGGCCCGACGCCACGATCAGCCAGGACTACGACACCGCCGTGGCCCTGTCGAAGAACGAGCTGACCGGGACGTCGGCGTACATGAGCGGCAAGCTCCGTGTCTCCGGCGATCTCATGAAGCTCATGCAGCTCCAGGGCGCGCTCGGACAGCTTCCGACAGCCCTCGCCGACCTGGACGTCGAGTACTAGAAGCCGTCCGCGATCGTGGGCCGGGGCCAGTCCCCGGCCCTTTTCGCGTTCGGCGGGGGACAGGCCCCGCCCCCACGCTCAGAAAACGCCGGGGGCGGGCAGGACGATGAAGGTGCCGCTGGCTCGGGCCAGGAGGCGCCCGGTGGCGTCGGAGACCTCGGCCTCGCCGTAGCCCATCCGCTGGCCGAGGTGCAGCGACCGGCCTCGCCCGATGATCCTCGCGCCTTCCCCCTTGGCCAGGAAGTGCACGTTGAGCTGGGCCGTTCGGTGGGTGAATCCGGGCTTCAGCATCGAGCGCAGCGCGAGGCCGATGGAGGTGTCGGCCATGGCCGCGATCACGCCACCGTGGACGATCCGCTGGGGGTTGAAGTGGTGGTCGCCGAGGTCCATGGCCACCTCGGATCGGCCGTGCCCCACCGAGAGCAGGGACATCCCGGCCCACTGGTGGAACGGCGAGGTCTCGACGCGCTGGCGGATCTCCTGCAGGTAGCGCTCATCGAGCTCCTGCCCGACGTCCTCGTCCACGCCCGGGAACACTAGTTGCTGCCGAACCGGAGCGCGCTCTGCCCCAGGCAGGAATCCGGGCCCGCGCCGCGAACTCTGGGAGTCTTCGAAACCCTTGGAGGTTCTTCAGTGCGGTCCCGATCCGTCGCGTTCCTCGTCACGCTCCTCGGCCTTGCCCTGCTCGTCCTGCCGGCCGCCTCGGCGTCGCAGGCCCAGCCCGTGCACTTCCAGGTGGGCGCGGGTGCCGCGAGCATCTCGCCCGACATCGGGGCATGTGCGCCCGCCGGGTGCACCGTGTACTCGGGAGGCTTCGGCACCAGCCCTCCCCTCACGGCGGCCAACGAGGCCGAGCCGAACAACAAGCTCTTCGCCCGCGCCATCTACGTGTCGAACGGGACCCACGCCGTGGCGATGGTGCTCGTCGATTCCCAGGGACTGTTCGCAGCGCTGCAGAACGTCTCGACGGCCCCCGGGACCAGCGCGCTCGGCATCGACGGGATGCGCACGGACGCGGCGGCCAAGCTCGCGACGCTCGGCGTGACCCCGGCCATGAGCGCGAGCGACATCATCGTGCAGGGCTCGCATTCGCACTCCGCGCCGACCTCCATGGGCATCTGGGGCCCGATCCCGACGGACTACCCGTACCTCCAGGTGGTCCACGACCAGGTCGTCAAGGCCATCGTCGACGCGGCCACGAGCCGCCGCGACGCCTACCTCCAGTACGCGAGCATCGAGGGATCGTTCCTCGACAACGTCAACAACAACGACACCGACTCCTACGCCGGATGGGTGCAGGACGGCCAGACGTCCGTCCTGCGAGCTGTGGATCCCGCGACGGGGGAGACCATCGCCACCTACGCCAACGTCCCGGCACACCCCGACCTGTTGAACGGATCGTCGTGCAAGCTCCTCACGGCCGACTACTTCGGAGTGGTCCGGCACAACCTGGAGCAGTCGCTCGGCGGGACCGCCATCGTGGGCGGGGCGACGTTGGGGCGCGAGGAGTCTCCCGTTCAGTCCCAGGGGTGCGGCAGCCCCGTGAACGGGACGCACAACCTTGCGTTCTACGGGTCGACCGTCTCGGAGCTCGTCACGCGCGCGCTCGCGGAGAACGGCCGCTTCATGACCGACAGCACGATCGGCGGCGCCCAGCAATT
The DNA here is from genome assembly GCA_046263085.1 of Actinomycetota bacterium. Taxonomy (GTDB): domain Bacteria; phylum Actinomycetota; class UBA4738; order UBA4738; family JACQTL01; genus JBHELK01. The sequence goes on along the minus strand of JBHELK010000027.1, from coordinate 15,077 downwards.
CGTCTACGCGCCGGGTTGGAACGCGGCGCTCCTGGGCCTGGTCCTGGCATATCAGGCCGGCCCCACCACGGACTTCGGCGGGAACTACCCGATCAACCGTTCGATCATGCCGCCATACCTCGTCGGCAACACGCTGGGGACGCCGGCGACGGCGCTTCGCATCGGATCGATCGCCTACGTCTCACTGAACGGCGAGGCGTTCCCCGAGGTGCGCCATGCCATCGCCGCCTCGGTGTACGGGGCCGACATGATCGTGGGCCTCTCGCTCGGCAACGATCAGATCGGCTACTACGGCGTGTCGCACGACTTCCCGTTCCAGGCCGGGACGCCGTACGGCTCGGACCATCTGCTCTACAACGTCTCCCCGGTGCTGGGGGATGAGATGGTGCAGACGCAGATCCAGAACCTCAAGGCGCTCGGGTTCACGACGAGTCCCGTGGGCGTCCCGCTTCCGGAATCGAACAACTGGGGCCAGTCGTTGCAGCCGAGCGTGCAGATCCTGGCATCGCCGTTCCGCGCCGATGCGTCGTCCCCGAGCGGCACCGCGACCATCTGGCTCGACGCGGTCTACACCGACGCCGCCGTGAACGGTGGCAGCAGGGTCGGGGCCGTTCACTTCGATCTCGGGGACGGGACGGCCGTCGATTGCTGCGGCGGACGGATGAGCTGGTTCACCCACGAGTACGCGCCGGGCACCTACAACCTCCGCGCCAGCGCCGTCGATGACCAGGGCCGGGTCACGAGCTGGCCGCCGGCGGACCATCCGGACTGGGGACGCGTCGTGGTCTATCCGGCGCTCGAGGCCTCGATCGCATCGGCTCAGGCGGCGCCGGGGTCCTCGACCATGACCGCTCTCACCGAGGGCGGGTCGGGTTCGATCCTGGCCTATCGCTGGAGCTTCTCGGACGGCTCGACGGACTTCGGCAGGACGGTGACCCACGCGATCCCGAGCGGGGGAACGGCGACGCTCACCGTGACCGACGCCACGGGTGGCACGGCGACCGCGATGGTGGCCATCCCCTAGCGAGCCGCACCCGGGGCCCTAGGATGGGGCCGTGGAGCCGAACGAGATCTGGGAGATCATCGTGAAGGCCGACGAGGCCCTGAAGTACGCCACGTCGGAGAAGGCCGATCGCCGGCGCCAGCAGGCCGTCGACCGGCTCCACGAGGCACTGCGCGAGGCCGACGCCATCGGCAACGAGGCCCTGGCCCAGCAGGCCCGCCGAAGGCTCACCGATCTCGGCGAACCCGCCTGAGGAACCCCTCCTCGATTTGACAGTCCGGTTCGGACCGTGCTCCCCTGGTCGCCGCTAGGTTTCCGTCGTTAACTTACTCGGGGAAGGAGATGGCCATGCTGGGGAGGCTCGCCCGGTTCACGATCCGTCGGAGACGGCTCATCCTGGTGACGTCGCTGGGGTTCGTGATCGCCGCGGGCTCGTTCGGGTCCAACGTGGCCGATTTCCTGTCGTCCGGCGGGTTCAACGATCCGAACTCCGAGTCGACCCAGGCCGGCGACCTGCTCCAGGACACGTTCAAGACGAGCGATCCGAACGTCCTGCTCCTCGTCCGCGTGAAGCACGGGAAGGTCACGCAACCCGACGTGGTGCAGCGGGGGACCGCGCTCACGGAGGCCTTCGGCGCCGAGCCCGGCGTCGGCCAGGCGGCCTCCTTCTGGACGCTGGGCCAGGCGCCGCCGCTCGCCAGCCGCGACGCCACCGAGGCCCTGGTTCTCGCCGTCATCCCCGGCAGCGACGACCACGTGCACGACGTGGTGGAGCGGCTGTCGCCCCGGTACACGCGCGACAACGACCTGGTGACCGTTCGGGTCGGCGGCCGGGCCGAGATCTTCCGCCAGGTCAACGAGCAGATCCGCTCCGACCTGGGCAAGGGCGAGGGCATCGCCATCCCCATCACGATGCTGCTGCTGATCCTGGTGTTCGGCAGCGTGGTCGCGGCCGGGACGCCCCTCGCGATCGGTGTTGTGTCGATCATCGGCACGATGCTGATCCTGCGGGTCCTGGCGAGCTTCACGCAGGTCTCGATCTTCTCGCTGAACCTGACCACGGCCATGGGTCTCGGCCTCGGCATCGACTACAGCCTGTTCATCGTGTCGCGGTTCCGCGAGGAGCTGCGAGCGGGGCGCGGTGTCGAGGCCGCGCTGGTGCGCTCGGTGGAGACCGCGGGCCGCACGGTTGCATTCAGCGCGATGACGGTGGGGATCTCGCTTGCCGCGCTGCTCGTCTTCCCGCTCGCCTTCCTGCGATCGTTCGCGTACGCGGGGATCTCCGTTGTGGCGCTGGCCGCCGTCGCCTCGCTCGTCTTCCTGCCATCGCTCCTGGCCACGATCGGGACGCGCATCGACAAGTGGGTCCTGTGGCGGCGCACGCCGAAGCCGGTGGGGGAGGGCGCCTGGCACCGCATCGCGATGATCGTGATGCGGCGACCGGTGCTCATCGGCGCCGCCGTCGTGGCCCTGTTCCTGTTCGTGGGAGCGCCGTTCCTCCGCGTGAGCTTCGGGCTGCCCGACGACCGGGTGGAGCCGACCAGCGCCACGAGCCGCCAGGTCCAGGACGAGATCCGGACGAAGTTCGTGTCCGAGGAGGCCACCCCGCTCGAGGTCGTCGCGCCCGACGGGGGGAACCCCCGGTCGCACCTGCCGCAGATCGCGTCCTACGCCGCGCGGCTCTCGAGCCTGCGCGGCGTGTCGCGGGTGGATGCGCTCACCGGCTCCTACATCGAGAGCAAGCGCGTGCTCCCGCCGGGGAAGCTGTCGCGGCGGTTCGCCGCTCCCCATGCCACGTGGTTCCGGGTGGTACCGAACGTCGAGCCCATCTCGCCGGAGGGAGAACGCCTCGTGACGCAGGTTCGGGCCCTGACGTCCCCGTTCCCCGTCATCGTGGGGGGGCCGTCGGCCGAGCTCGTGGACTCGAAGGCGTCGATCTTCGGGCGCACGCCGATCGCGGCCGGCATCATCGCGCTCGTGACGTTCGTCGTATTGTTCCTGATGACGGGCAGCGTGCTCATCCCGATCAAGGCGCTGGTGCTGAACGTGGTCAGTCTCTCCGCGACGTTCGGGGCCATGGTGTGGATCTTCCAGGAAGGCCATCTGTCGGGATTCCTCGGCTTCACCCCCACCGGGTTCATCGACACGACCACGCCGATCCTGATGTTCTGCATCGCGTTCGGGCTGTCCATGGACTTCGAGGTGTTCCTGCTGTCGCGGATCAAGGAGGAGTACGACCGGACCGGCGACAACACGCGTTCGGTGGCCGTCGGTCTGGAGCGCACGGGGAGGATCGTCACGTCGGCCGCCGCGTTGATCTCGGTGGTCTTCATCTCCATCGCATCCTCAAAGATCACGTTCATCAAGTTGTTCGGGGTGGGGTTGACGCTCGCCGTTCTCGCGGACGCCACGTTCATCAGGGGCGCGCTGGTGCCGGCGTTCATGCGACTCGCGGGCCGCGCCAACTGGTGGGCGCCGGGGCCGCTGCGGCGGCTGCACGCCCGCTTCGGCATCAGCGAGCACGCCCCGGACGACGTGGTCACGGTTCCCGAACCCGCGGCGCAACCCGTGTCATCCTCCACGTCATGACCCCGGAGGCCGTCGCGTCACGCCGCCGCCGGGCCCCCCGGGGCCAGGGGGAGCGGCTGCGCGAGGAGATCCTGTCGGCGGCGGAGCGCTTGCTGATCGACACGGGGGACGAGCAGGCCGTCTCGATCCGGGCGGTCGCCGACGCCGTCGGGGTCACGCCGCCCTCGATCTACCTGCACTTCGGGGACAAGAAGGAGCTCATGTTCGCGGTGTCCGAGCGACAGTTCGAGCGGCTCGACCGCGTGACGGAGGAGGCGGCGGCGGGATCCACCGATCCGCTCGAGTCGCTGCGCCTCCGCGGCAAGGCCTACGTCCAGTTCGGGCGGGACAACCCGGAGCAGTACCGGATCCTGTTCATGGGCAAGTCCGAGGCGAGCCCTCCCGGTTTCGACGAGGACCGGCTCCGCGGCCTGGTGTCGTTCGACCATCTCGTGGGGGCGGTGCAGCGGTGCATGGACGCCGGCGCCATCCCGCAGACCGACGCCTTCTTCGTGGCTCTGGGGATGTGGATCGCGGTGCACGGGCTGACGTCGCTGCTGATCGCGAAGCCGGACTTCCCGTGGCCCGACCCGGCCGGCCTCGTGGACCACTTCTGCTCGGTGCACGTGGCGGGGTTGCAGGCCGTGGCACACTCCCCTTCGTGACCGACGGAACACTGCCCCTCGTCCGGGGCGCTCAGCTCGACCACGTGGCCATCGCGGTCCACGACGCCGAAGAGACGGCGAAGCTCTTCCGCGACGTGCTGGGGGCGGAGTTCCTCTTCTTCGGGGACAACAAGGAGCAGGGCTTCCGGTTCGTGCAGTTCGGCTTCCCCTTCGGCGGCCGGGTGGAGCTCGTGACGCCGATCGGCGATGGGTTCGTCTCCCGGTTCCTCGACCGCCGGGGTGAGGGTGTCCACCACGTCACGTTCAAGGTGACCGACCTCCGCTCGCAGGTGGAACGGATGCAGGCCGAGGGCGTGGAGCTGATCATGGTCAACCTGGAGGACCCGCACTGGAAGGAGGCGTTCATCCACCCGAGGAACGCGCACGGGGTGCTGATCCAGATCGCGGAGTCCTCCTTCAGCCGCGAGGATCAGGTCCAGCACGTCCAGGAGATGTTCCGTCAAGCCGTGGAGCTCGGTCTGGCCTGAGCCCGGATCGCTCCCCCTTCGAAGAGGTCTTGGAGCCGGCCCTCGGAGCGTGTAGGTTGTCCCGACTTCATGGACGGGGGGTGAGCAAGCACGTGATCGGGCGTTCCTTCCTCCGGGCGGCGCTGACGGTGTCGACGGTGATCGTCCTCACGCTGGGCGCCGTGGCGTCGGTCGCGGGCCACGGTCCGGCGGCGCAACGCGCGCGCTCGAGCACGGGCTCGGGGACCTCCGCCAACGTCGACCTGTATCGCGGGCTCGGCTCCTGGGTCGACATCTACGAGCACAGCTCCTTCGCCAACCCGGAGCGGGCCGTCGCCGGCATGCGCGCCAACGGCGTGCGCACGCTCTACATCGAGACCTCCAACTACAAGCGCACGGTGGCGATCAAGTACCTCTCGAAGCAGGTGCGGTTCATCGAGGCCGCCCACGCCGCCGGGATGAAGGTCGTGGCCTGGTACCTGCCGGGATTCCGCGACCTCGACAAGGACCTCTGGCGCACCATGAAGGCCATCCGGTTCCGGACGCCCTCCGGCCAGGGATACGACTCGTTCGCCCTCGACATCGAGGCGCCGCTCGTGCAGGACCCGAAGCTCAGGACGAGCCGGCTCCTCGAGCTGTCGCAGCGGATCCGGGCCGCGGTGGGATCCTCCTATCCGCTCGGCGCGATCATCCCGTCGCCGCGCGGGATGGTGAAGCACCCCGAGTACTGGCCGGGCTTCCCGTACCGCGAGCTGGCGAGCTTCTACAACGTCTTCCTGCCGATGACGTACTTCACCTGGCGGGTCAGCGGTGAGCAGCCGGCGCACGCGTACACGACGTCGGTCGTGCAGATCATCCGCCACCGGGTGGGCGATCGGAGCGTGCCGATCCATGTGATCGGCGGCATCTCCGACGAGTCCACGCAGGGTGAGGCCCGGGGGTTCGTGCACGCGGTGCGGGAGCAGGGCGTCCTGGGCGGCAGCTACTACGCCTATCACGGCACGTCGGCGCGCCTGTGGCGTGAGCTGCGGCGGATCCCGGCGAACCCGATCCAGCACCCGCCGCTGCCGGTGCGCATCGACTACGGCGGGGCGCTCGGGAACATCCCGGGGGGCGACCGCACGCATCCCAAGGACGTGGTCTACGTGGCCGGCCCCCTCTCCGGCGCGCAGGTGCTGCGGGTGAACGGCTACGACGTGCAGGGCGGAGAGGTCGCGGTCGCCCTGAACTGGCACCCCGTGGCCACCCTGCCGGCCGCCCCGGCTTCGGCCTGGAGCGGCGAGCTCGCCCTCACCCTCCCCGGGCGGTGGGCGAACAGCCGGGGACCGAACGTCATCACGTTCACCGCCATGGGCGCGTTCCCGCACTGGCGGACGTGGGGCGTGCGGATGCGCAGCCTGTCCAGGGTCTGAGGGGTTGCATTCGAGGGGCCCAGGCCGCAGAATCGCGGCGAGATGCGCACGTTCTTCGGCTATCGGTGGTTTACCGCGGGGCTTCGCCCGGCGTAACCTCCTGTCGCCAAGAGCACAGCAGAGAGGAACCCCGGGTGAGGACCCGGGGTTTTTTCGTGTCCCCGGCGTCCACCCGGCCGAGTAGGAGGCAGCGATGGTGGTCGTGATGAAGAGCACCGCAACCGAAGAGGACATCGAGCGCGTCGAGGCGAAGGTCCGGGAGGTCGGCGGGGACGCGTTCGTGTCGCGCGGGAAGACCCGCACGATCATCGGCCTGGTCGGCGACACGGCGGCGGTCCGCGAGCTGCCGCTCGAGACACTGCCCGGCGTCGACAGCGTCGTGCAGGTCGGCAAGCCGTACAAGATCGTGGCGAAGGAGTCGCATCCCCGGCCCTCCACGGTGAAGGTGGGGTCGGCGGAGGTCGGGCGGGGCGTGTTCTCGCTGATCGCGGGGCCGTGCGCCATCGAGAACCCCGACCAGGCCATGATCTCGGCGCGCGCCGCGAGGGACGCGGGGGCGACCATCCTCAGAGGCGACGCCTACAAGGCCCGGACGTCGCCGTACACGTTCCAGGGGACGAGCCGCGAGGGGCTCGAGATCCTCGCCGCGTGCCGCACCGACACCGGGCTCCCCGTCGTGACCGAGGTCATGGAGCCGGCGGACGTCGACTACGTCGCCGGCATCGTCGACGCCGTGAAGGTCGGGGCGCGCAACATGCAGAACTTCGCGCTCCTGAAAGAGGTCGGCAGGCTCGACAAGCCGGTCATGCTGAAGCGAGGGATCTCGGCCACGATCGAGGAGTGGCTGATGGCGGCGGAGTACATCGCGCAGCGCGGGAACACCGAGATCATCCTGTGCGAACGCGGGATCCGCACGTTCGAGGTCTCCACCCGCAACACCCTCGACCTCTCCGGCATGGTCGTCGCGCAGCTCGAGACCCACCTCCCCGTGATCGTCGACCCCTCCCACGCCACCGGCCGCCACGACCTGGTCGGTCCCATGGCCAAGGCGGCGCTGGCGGCGGGCGCCGACGGCGTGATGATCGACGTGCATCCCGAGCCGAGCGAAGCGCTCGTCGACGGCTCGCAGGCGCTGCAGCCCGATGAGCTCGTCGTCCTCGCGAACGAGCTCTCGGCGCTGGCGAAGGCCCTCGGCCGCCCCATGGGCTGATCCGCGGGGATCAGGCGGCGACGACGGGCGTGAGCTCGGCGATGTCGCAGGTGTCGCGCCACCGCTCGATGGCCTCGCCCGGAGGGCCGTGGCGGTCGCGGCGACGGTCGGCGAGCAGCGCCGCGGCCTTCTCCCACTCCTCGCCCTCCAGCACCCGGACGACGGCGTGGAACCGGTCGAGCGACGTCTCGCGTCCCTTGCGCCTGGTGACCACCACCAGGTCGCTGCTTCTCGGGAGGCCGGGCACGGCCTGCTCCGGCGGAGCGTCCTTCAGCTGCCTGCGCTGCGAGAGCAGGAAGATCTTGCCCTGCCGGTACACGAACCAGGCCGGGATGGTTTGGTCGTTCCCGTTCTCCTCGACCCCGACCCAGATGACGTCGGAGCGCTTCAGGCCGTCCTCCACGGCCTTCGGCAGGGCGGCCGTGCCCTCCTGGAGATGGACGGGGAGGTCGATCTCGCCCAGCAGCCACTCGTCGAGGATGAAGGACGCGACGTACGGCCCGGTCTCGTCGAGGACCGCGTCGGTGATGGTCTCGGCCTCCACGGTGAGATCCATGGCGCCGTGCATCCGGCGGACCTCGGGGCCCCACCGGTAGGCGAGGTGTCCGGAGGGAGCGATGAGGCGGAACTCCTCCGAGACGAATCCCACCGGCGCCTTCCACGCCCGGTGCACGACGAACGGCAGGGCTCGTCCCGGCACGCCCACCAGGTACACGCCGGCGGGGCCGTCAGCGCCCTGGTCGGAGTAGACGCGGGCGTCCACCACGTTCGCGAAGACGAGCTCACCGCCTGCCATCGGGCCGAAGGATAGTGGAGCTACACGATCCGGGAGAGCCACAGGGTGGGCTCGTCGAGCTCCGGCAGCGAGGGCAGCGATTCCGCCGAGCCCCACATCCGGGAGAGCGTCGATTCGTCGGTCTGCTCCACGACGCGTTCGCAGAAGGTCCGGCCTCTCGCGTGCAGGTCGCGTTTCATCTCGATGCCGAGGAGTCGCTCGAAGAACGGGTCGTCGGTGTCGTCCTCCCTGCTCCTGGCGACGGCCTCCTCGATCCGGGACGAGGACGAGAGCATGGTCCGTCCGAGCGCTCCGGTCACGTGATCGCCGTGGCCCTCCACCGCGGCCACGAAGGCCTGGACCCGCTCGAGCTTGATGCGCTGATCCGGATCGAGGGTGGAACCGAACAGCCCGCTTCCCTCGCCGAGGAGCCCCTGCAGCGCCTCCGGATCCGACGGGTCGAGACGTTCGAGCTGCTCGCGGATGGCGTCGACGTCGATCTCCAGCGTCGAGACGTAGTCCTCGACCAGCGAGCGGAGGTGCGGATACGCCCACGGGCGCGCGAACTGGAAGCGGTGCACGACCTCGTGGAGCGCGACCCACGCCCGGAACTCCATGGGCTGCACGCTCCAGTCGCGCTCGAACTGCGCGATGTTCGCGGCGACGAACGACAGCCGTCCCGATGCCGGCCGCGGTGCGGAGATGTCGTGGTTGCCGAACGCCTTCTGGGCCAGCGACCCGAGGACGGTGCCGGCCTGCGCGCCGAGCAGGAGCGGCGAGAGTTGCCCGAGCACCCCCTGGGCGACCTGCGCCGCCTCCGCGGGGACCTCGCCCATCTGGGCCTTCGTGAACGCGTCGGCGACGCGGACGGCGGCGGGCGCGACGATCTCCTTCAGGTCCTGGATCGCGGTCTCCACCCACTGTGCCCTGCGGCAGACCTCGACGGAGCCGATGCCCGGTGGCGGCTCGAGGCCGGTGAGCTCGGCGACGTGGAGCTCCGCCGCCCGGACGGTGTCCTCCAGGCCCTTGCGATCGTCCTCGGTGGGCGCCGGGTCGTCCCTCCCCCATGACGCCATGGCGATGCCCACCTGACGGGCGAGCTCCCAGTTGATGGGCCCGGAGCCGGCCAGGAGCACCCGCTGGATCTCGCGGAACAGCGGTACCTCGTTGAAGAGCTCCCCGAAGGGGACCTCGGGAGGCTGCGCCGAGCCGGGGTCGTCCATCGCGCCATTGTAGGTTCGGCGGGCGCCCAGCCCCGGTCCGCGGGCTCTCCATACAATGGGGGCTCATGGCCGAGAGGACCCTCGTTCGGGTCGGCGCGGACGTCGTCGACCCGCAGGAAGCGCTTGCCTTCGTTTCCGACGACGCCGCCGGCGGGACCTGCCTGTTCATCGGAACAGTGCGCGATCACTCCGACGCGGGAGGCGTGAGCGGGCTCGAGTACGAGGCGTGGAACGAGCTCGCCGAGGAGCGCCTGCACGAGATCGCGGCGGAGATCCACGAGCGGTGGCCGGTCCGGATGGTCGCGCTGCTGCATGGCACCGGCGCGCTCGGCGTGGGAGACGTTTCGGTGGCCGTGGCGTGCTCGGCGCCGCATCGGGCCGACGCGTTCGAGGCGTGCCGGCACGGCATCGAGCGCCTCAAGCAGGACGTCCCCATCTGGAAGAAGGAGTCGCTCACCACCGGCGAGTCCGAGTGGGTCATGGGTTCCTAGATGCGCAAGGACCTGGCCATCGACCTCGGCACCGCGAACACGCTCGTGTTCCGGGAGGGCGACGGCATCGTGTTCAACGAGCCCACCGTCATCGCGATGAACTCGCGCACCGGCGAGGTCCTGGCGATGGGGGAGGAGGCCTGGGACATGATCGGGCGAACCCCGGCGAGCGTGGTGGCGGTGCGGCCGCTTCGACACGGCGCGATCACCGACTTCGATGTCACGCAGCGGATGATCCGGGTGATCCTGAAGCGCGTCGGCATCAGCCGGCTGACGAAGCCGCGCGTGCTGGTGTGCGTTCCGTCGGCGATCACGGAGGTGGAACGGCGCGCCGTCGAGGAGGCGGCGCAGTCGGCCGGCGCGCGCCACGTGGCGCTCGTCGACGAGCCGCTCGCTGCGGCCATCGGGGCCGGCCTGCCGATCCACGAGCCCATCGGCAACCTCGTCGTGGACATCGGCGGCGGCACCTCGGAGATGGCGGTGATCTCGATGGGCGGCGTGGTCACCGGCAAGGCCCTTCGGGTCGGCGGTTTCGAGATGGACGGCGCGGTCCAGCAGCACATCCGCCGGGCCTACGGCATGGCGGTCGGGGAGCGCACGGCGGAGAGCATCAAGATGGCCATCGGATCGGCGTATCCCACGCCGGCGCCGGGGCTGGTCGAGGTCCGGGGCCGCGAGATCGCGAGTGGGATGCCCCGGAAGGTCGAGGTCACGGAGGAGGAGATCCGGGAGGCGCTGTCGGAGACGGTGCGTCTCATCGTCGACGCCGCCAGGGAGTGCCTGGCGATCGCGCCGCCCGAGCTGGCGCACGACGTCCTGGAGACCGGCATGTTCCTGACCGGCGGCGGGAGCCTGCTGCGGGGTCTCGACATGCGGCTGGCGCGCGAGTGCGAGGTGCCGGTGCACATCACGGAGCAGCCGCTCGAGACGGTGGTGCTCGGCGCCGGACGGATGCTCGAGAACCTCGACGAGTACAAGGACACGTTCCTCTTCAGCCGCAAGCGGTGACGCGCTTGGTGAGCCGGCCACACCGACCCCGATGACGACGCGGAAGCTCGCCGCGCTGATCCCGCTCGCGGCCGTGCTGCTCGCGTCGTGGGTGGTGCGGCTGCCGTACTACTCCGAGGGGCCGGGCCCGGCGCGGGACGTGGAGCCGCTCATCCGGGTCTCGGGCCACGAGCGGTTCCAGTCGGGCGGCCACTTGATCCTCACGACGGTGTCGTTCAGGACGCTGAACGTCTACCAGGCGATCGGGGCGTGGCTCGATCCCGTGCGCTCGATCGTGTCGCAGGACGTGTTCATCGCGCCCGGTGAGACGCAGCAGCAGGCCGATCAACGGTCGCTCTCGGAGATGGACGAGAGCAAGATCGACGCGGCGTTCGTCGTGCTGTCGCGCCTCACGAGGTACCCGAAGGAGCACGGCGCCGGGGTGCTCGTGGAGAGCGTGTTCCCCGGATGCCCGGCCAGCGGCCGGCTCTTTCCCGGGGACCGGATCGACCGGGTGGACGGCCAACGCATCGGATCGATCGACGACTTCAACGTCTTGCTGCACCGGCTCCCGGTGGCCCGCAGGGTCCGCCTGCACGGTGAGGCGGGCGGTGAGGCGTTCGACGTCACCGTGACCAGGAAGCGGTGCGCGGGATCGAAGCGGCCCCTGATCGGCATCGCGCCGGTGGCGACGTTCCCGTTCGACATCACGATCTCGAGCGGCGACATCGGCGGGCCGTCGGCGGGTCTGATGTGGGCGCTCGGCCTCTACGACCTCCTGACGCCGGGGGACCTCACCGGCGGGCGGACCGTCGCCGGAACGGGTGTGATCGAGCCCCGCGGCGAGGTGGGACCGATCGGAGGCGTCGGAGACAAGATCGCGGCTGCGGCGGCGGCCGGCGCCGATGTCTTCCTGGTCCCGAAGGGGAACCTGCAGGAGGCTCGCGAGGCCGGCGGCGATCTGCCGCTCGTGCCGGTGGGGTCGTTCGGCCAGGCCCTCGCCGCGTTGCGCCGCGGCGCGACGGCCCCCGGAACCGGCTGAGGCCGTTGTAGGCTGGGCCGATCCTCGTCGAGGGGCAGGATGGCGGCCAGGGCGTTTCCCACATCGAGACGACGACTGCTGATCGCGGTGGCCGCGGTCGTCATCGTCGTGTTCGTCGCCCTGAACGTGCTGGCCACGTTCTACGTCGACCTGTTGTGGTACCGCGAGGTCGACTTCTCGAGCGTCTTCTGGACGGTGTTCCGCACGAAGGTGCTCCTCGGCTTCGTGTTCGGGACCGTCTTCTTCCTGATCCTGCTGGCGAACCTGCTGATCGTTCGGCGCATCACGCCTCGCTATCAGGTCTTCTCGCCGGAGCAGGAGATCATCGAGCGGTACCGCCTGGCGGTCGAGCCGTACATCAAGTGGATCCTGCCGGGGATCGCACTGCTCATCGCCCTGTTCGTCGGGATCGCGGCGAGCGGGCGGTGGCAGGTGTTCCAGCTCTGGCGGCACTCCGGCGGCGTCACCTTCGGCACGCAGGACCCCGTCTTCCACAAGGACCCGGCGTTCTACGTGTTCCGCCTGCCGTTCCTCGAGTTCGTACAGGGGTGGCTGTTCTCCGCGCTCGTCGGCGTGACCGTGCTCGTGGCCATCGGCCACTACCTGTTCGGCGGGATCCGCGTGCAGACCAGGGGCGAGCGGGTCGCGCCGCAGGTGAAGGTGCACCTGTCGGTGCTCCTCGGCCTGATCATGCTGACGAAGGGGTGGGGGTACTGGCTCGGCCGCTACGACCTGCTGACGTCGAACCGGGGCGTGGTCACCGGCGCCTCCTACACCGACATCCACGTCCAGAAGCCGGCGCTGTTCTTCCTCATGGTCGTGGCCATCATCTGCGCGGTCCTGTTCCTCGTGAACATCCGGCTGCGGGGGTGGATCCTGCCGGTGCTCGGGCTGGGCCTGCTGGCCGTGGTGGCCATCATCACCGGCATCGTGGCCGCGGCGTTCCAGAAGTTCTCGGTGGACCCGCAGGAGCAGCAGCGGGAGCGGCCCTACATCACGCGGAACATCGAGGCCACGAGAACGGCGTTCGGCCTGGATCGGATCACGTCCCAACAGCGTCCCGTCACGTCCGGATTGACGCCGGACGACGTCACGGCGAACGCGGCGACGATCAACAACATCCGCCTGTGGGACCCGCGGATCCTGCTGCAGAACTTCGACAACCTGCAGCGGATCCGCCAGTTCTACCTGTTCAACGACGTCGACGTCGACCGGTACACCCTCGACGGCGAGGAGCGGATGGTGATGCTCTCCGCCCGCGAGGTGAGCCAGGCGAACATCCCGAGCGGCGGCAACTGGCAGACGAAGCATCTCGTGTACACCCACGGGTTCGGGGCGGTGGCGAACCAGGTCAACACGGCCACGACGCAGGGGCAGCCGGCGTTCATCCTGCAGGACATCCCGCCGCGGGGGCAGCTGCCGCTCGACGAGCCGCGCGTGTACTACGGCGAGCGCCAGGACGTGCCGTTCGTGGCGGTCGACACCGGCGTTCGCGAGCTCGACTACCAGGGGACCTCCACGAGCGACACCGCACGCCAGACCTTCAAGTACACGGGTGACGGCGGCATCAAGGTGGGCGGCCTGCTGGGGCGGGTCATGTTCGCGTGGCGGTACAAGGACTTCAACCTGCTGATCTCCGGGCTGATCCACGGGGACAGCCGCATCCTCATCTACCGCAACATCCGCCAGCGCATCCCCAAGCCGGCGCCCTTCCTGAAGTACGACGGCGACCCGTACTCGGCCATCGTCGACGGCCGGCTCGTGTGGATCCAGGACGCCTACACGTCGACGACGGCGTACCCCTACTCGGAGCGCATCGGGCTGAGTACCGCGACCGGTGGCCACCTCACCGGCCAGGCCAACTACATCCGCAACTCCGTGAAGGTCGTCGTGGACGCGTACACCGGGCACATGACGTACTACGTGGTCGATCCCGACGACCCGATCATCAAGGTGTGGGAGCGCGTGTTCCCCGACCTGTTCACCACGAGCGCGGCGCCGGCGTCGCTGGCGGCGCACTTCCGCTATCCCGAGGACCTGTTCACGGTGCAGGCCAACCAGTACGCGAAGTACCACATCACCGATGCGAACGGCTTCTATCAGCACCAGGATTTCTGGGCCATCCCCACGGACCCCGCGGAGGAGCAGAACACCCAGCAGGAGTTGCCGCTGCGGCCGTACTACGTGGTGATGAAGCTCCCGGACGGAAGCACCGAGGAGTTCGCGCTGATCCAGCCGTTCACGCCGTCGAACCGGCCGAACATGGTGGCGTGGATGGCGGCGAAGTCGGACCCCGCCGACTACGGGCAGGTCGTGAGCTTCGAGTTCCCGTCGGGGGAGAACGTCGACGGGCCCACCCAGGTGCTGAACCAGATCAACTCCGATCCCGTCTTCGCGCAGCAGCAGACGCTGCTGTCGAAGGGGAACTCGCGCGTCCGCTACGGCAACTTCCTCGTGATCCCCATCGGCGACTCGTTCCTCTACGTCCAGCCGATCTTCGTGCAGTCGTCGCAGGCGGCCTCGTTCCCGGAGCTGAAGCGCGTGGTGATCGTGCAGAACCGCAACGTGGGCGTGGGCACGACGCTCCCGGAGGCCCTGGCGAACTCCCTCGGTCAGACGCCGACTCCCGGACCGACCCCCGGGCCCACGCCGGGCCCGACGCCCGGGGGCAACCTTTCGGAGCAGGTTCAGCAGCTGCTGGCGCAGGCCCTGGCCCACTTCCGGGCGGCGAACCGGGCCCTGAAGGACGGGGACCTCGGGACGTACCAGAAGCAGATCCAGATCGCGCAGGACCTCATCCGCCAGGCCCGCAGGCTGGCCGCCGGCGAGGGTGGCGGGGGGCCGAGCCCCTCGCCCACGCCGAGCGTCACGGCGTCACCTTCGCCGTCGCCCACGCCGAGCGGCTGACCGTTTCTCTCGGGGGGGCGCTGGCTCGTTTGGCGACGTGCTCCCGGATTGCTAGCATCGGTCTGCGGGGTGGAGCAGTCCGGTAGCTCGCTGGGCTCATAACCCAGAGGTCGCAGGTTCAAATCCTGCCCCCGCGACGAAGCCGAAGCCGCATCGTCGGCCTGTTGGCCGGCGTTCCGATGCTCGTTGACCTTCCGCTGATTCCGAGCTGGCACGGATGTGGCCGGAGCGCGCCGGTATCAGGATCGGGGCATGGCCTCGACCGTCCTCATCGTGGACGATCACGAGAGCTTCCGCTCCGTCGCGCGTGAGCTGCTCACGTCCTTC
>JBHELK010000026.1:0-25313 GCA_046263085.1 Actinomycetota bacterium | reverse complement strand
CTAGATGCCCGGGGGTGGGGCGGGAATAGTCGGAACGGGCCGTTTTTCCGACCCGTCCCTAGTGCCGACTGACTAGTCCGGTGTGGACATACTCGGGCGTTTCAACCGGACCGTGGCCTAACCGTGGCAATCGTTGTGATGCAACGGTTTCGAGGCGCGCTACGAAGCCTCTGGATCGGAATCGGTCCGCCACCGGTGATAGGAACCGAGGATCTGCACCTCGGCGGCCTCTTCGCGAAGCTCTTGCAACGCTTTCGCGAACATTTCGTCGGCCGGCGTCCCTTCCACGTCCCGGAAGAAGCGGTAGCGCCATGGCGTGTGACCGACCGGACGCGACTCCAGCTTCGTGAGATTCACGCCGTGTTCGGCCAGCGGTCGGAGACAGTGATACAGCGCCCCGGGTTTGTGGCCCGTCACCAGGATCAGCGACGTCTTGTCGGGCTCCGCGAGCGGGTCGGCCGCCGGCGAGATGGCCGCGAACCGCGTCTGGTTCTCCTCACTCGTCTGGATGCTGCGGGCCAGCACCTCGAGCCCGTACACGACCGCCGCTCGCTCCGACGCCACCGCCGCCTCGCCCACGAACCGCTCCTCCGCGATGCGCTTCGCGGCGCCCGCCGTGTCGTAGACGGGGACGAGCTCCACGTCGAGCTCCGCGAGGTACTCGTCGCACTGCGCCAACGCCTGCGGGTGCGACGAGACGATCCGGATGTCCTCGAGCTTCGTCCCCGGCAGCGCAAGCAGGGCGTGGTCGACCGCCAGCACGACCTCGCCGACGATGTGCGCCCCTCCTCGGGCCAGCAGGTCGTAGGTCTCGTTGATCGAGCCGGCGAGGGAGTTCTCGAGGGGCACGACCGCGTACGCCACGTCACCCCGCTCCAGCGCCTCGAACACGCCGCGGACCGTGCGGGACGGCGCCGCGTGCGCATCCGGGAAGAGCGCGCCGACGGCCTCCTCCGAGAAGGCGCCGGGTTCTCCCTGGTAGCCGACCTTCATCATCGTGAGCGTACCGGCTGTCATCGTTATCGTACCCTCCGTCTAGCGTCCTGCCATGGCGACGGAAGGAGGACCATGGCGACGGAACCGAAGACCACGGGCCTCACCTACGAGGACCTGTGGGACACGCCCGACGACGATCTGCGTCGGGAGCTCATCGCCGGGGAGCTCTTCGTGACGGCCGCTCCGACGAACCCCCATCAGAGGGTGGTCACCCGTCTGCTCGGTGCCTTGCTGAAGCATGCTGAGCAACACGGCGGAGAGGTCTTCGCCGGCGCCGGTGTCTACTACACGGAGTCGAACTTCGTCATCCCTGACGTCCTCTATGTGACCCAGGAGAATCTCTCGAGGGTGGAGGACCTCTTCGTTCGTTCGGGCCCGGATCTGGTGGTCGAGGTCTCGTCGCCGAGCACCAGGAAGCGCGACGTCACGCTCAAGAAGGATCTGTACGAACGCTTCGAGGTACCCGAGTACTGGTTCGTCGATCTCGATGCCGAACGGATCGAGGCGTATCGGCTTTCGGCCGGCCGTTACGGCAAACCGCTGCTCGTCGGCCGAGGCGAGACCATCGAACCCAAGGCGGCCGCCGGCCTTGTCATCGTGGTCGAAGACCTGCTGTCCGGCCCGGCGTCAGGAGCCTGAGACCGAGTTCCCGGCCATTGT
This sequence comes from Actinomycetota bacterium, assembly GCA_046263085.1. GTDB lineage: Bacteria > Actinomycetota > UBA4738 > UBA4738 > JACQTL01 > JBHELK01. Next base: position 23,657 of record JBHELK010000026.1, on the reverse strand, counting down.
GCAATCGCCCAAAGGGGGGCGACCCGGGCATCTCGAACTCTAAAGCCGGTGCGACGAATCCTTCCCGTGCTCTTCGTCCTGTCTGCGCTCAGCGCCGTGGCGGTACCCGCCGGCGCCGCCGACGCCGACCTCGTCAACTTCGAGCACGTCTTCAACTACCCCTTCAGCGCCACCGGGACCGACCTCGAGTTCTACACGGCGACGGTTCCGCTTCGCGATTACGCGACCGGTGGGTACGTGGACGAGCAGGGCAACCCGCTGGCCGACGGCGCCGCCCCGATCATGGCCGCGCGCGACTTCGCGGTCGTCGGCGCCGAGGACAAGGGCGCATTCGTCTTCGACATCACCGATCCGGCGCACCCCGCCTTCGTCCGGCTGATCGCCTGCGCGCAGTCCCAGAACGACGTGCAGATCAAGCAGTTCGGGGACCGCTGGATCCTCGCGCTGGCCCGGGACGGCTCGACGATCCCCTGCGTTCGCACGAAGACGTTCGGGACCGGCGGGGCGGGCATCGCCGTGTTCGACATCACGGATCCGTACCTCGCGAAGGGGCTCTGGAGCTTCCGGGTGACCGGCGGGGCGCACAACTTCACGTTCCATCCGACCAAGCCCTACGGCTGGGTCTCCACCGCCGAGCTACCCGGTGCGGCCTCGAGCAGCGCGCACATCCCGATCATCGATTTCACCGACCTGAGCAACCCGGTGCTGGCCGGGGACGTCTCGACCACCGAGGGGAGCCCGCACGACATCTCGTTCAGCGCCGACGGGTCGCGGGCGTACGTCGCCGCCGAGAACAACCTGCAGATCTGGGACTCGACCGATCCCGTGCACCCGGCCCGGATCTCCGTGACGGTCGGGCCGGCGACGTACGTGCACGGGCTGGACCCCACGCCGAACCGGAAGCTGATGGTGATGACCGACGAGGATCTGGCCCTCGGCGGGTTCTTCGCCCCGGCAGCCGTGTGTCCGGGCGGCGGGCTCACCTTCTACGACATCGATGGCTCGCTCGAGTCCGCTCCGGTGCCCGTCGGGTTCTTCGAGGCCGAGGTCCGGGGGCCGAGCACGACCGCGCCGTGCACCGCGCACGTCGGACGCATCGCAGCCAACAACCACGTCATGACCACGGCCTGGTACGGCGGCGGCGTCCGTGTGGTGGACTTCTCGAACCCCTCGACCCCGACCGAGATCGGCCACGCCGTGATGCCCGGCACCGACGCGTGGTCGGCGAAGTTCTTCAAGGGCCCCTACGTGTACGTGGGCGACCTGTCCCGGGGGTTCGACGTGTTCAAGTGGACGGGGGCGGGGACGCCGCCGTGGGAGGCCGCGTAGATGCGGGCCCGAGCGGTGGCGGTGGCTTCGGGCCTGGTGCTCGCCCTGTCCTGGGCGCCGCTCGGCGCGGGCGCCGCATCCGCCCCCGCGTGGGGCCGGGCGCTCTCGGCGGTGGAAGCGGAGATCGCGCCGCTGCGCGCCGACGTTGCGACGCTGCGGCGCACGCTGGCGGAGGGCTCGGTGTTCTCGGCGGTGCGGGCCGCGGCCTTCGCCGCCCACCACACCGAGGCGTTGCGGGGCCTCCGGTCCCAGGCGGCGCCGCGGTCGCTGCGACAGGCCGAGCTCGCGCTCACGTCGGCCGTGGCGCGGGCCGGGGCGATCGTGAGGAACAGCGAGGCGTCGAAGCTGGGACGCAGGCTCGGCCTGAACCGCGTGGCCCGGCTCCTGGCGCGCGCCACGGCGTTCGCGATCGACGGCCATTGGAGGCCCGGCGTCGCGGCGCCGAGCTCCGCGCCTGCGCTTCGTGCCGCGGCTGTGGTGGCCCGCGCCGTGGACGCCTCGATGCCCGCGCTGCGGCGCGCCGCGGCCTCGCGTTCCGGGGCCGGTCGGGCCGCGAGCGGCTGCGACCTCCTCGACCAGTCCAACATCTGCGTGGGCGGCGTCGGCGACAACGTGTTCACCGCCGACGAGGAGCTCATCGTGGATCTCGGCGGCAACGACACCTACCGCAACAACGCGGGTGGTGCGCCGAATGCCACCTTGCAGCCCGTCGCGCTCGTCGTCGACGTCTCCGGCAACGACACCTATGCCGCTCCCTCGACCGAGTTCATGTCCCAGGGAGGGGGCGGGGTCGGTGACGTCGGCATGCTCATCGATCCCATCGGCGACGACACCTACTCCATCGTGAACGACGCTCAGCACTCGCGGTCCGGGGGCGTCGGCGTATCGCTCTCGGCGTCCGCCGGGGCCCAGGGGCAGGGCGACGGCGCGGTCGGCGGCGTTGGCGTGTTCCTCGACGGCGCCGGCAACGACACGTACCGCATGACGTCCACCGTCACCGGCGCGAGCGCCGGCTGCGCCGGGCACGGCGAGGGGTTCCTCGGAGGCTCGGGGACCTTCGTCGACGGCGCCGGGAACGACACCTACTCGCTCCAGGCGAGATCGCTCCCGAAGGCAGCGGTCCTCACCGACGACGACGGCAACGAGACGCCCATCACGCAGTACGGCTCCGTCGGGATCGCGGCCCAGGGGTTCGGCTTCTTCGCCGGCGCCGGCCTCTTCTCCGACGGCGGCGGCACCGACTCGTTCTCCGACACCGCGACGCTGGTGGGCTCGCCGCCGGACGCCGACCCGGTCTACATGCCGGGGGCGGCGCCCAATCTCCCCAACGCGGCGGTCACCGGACAGGGCGTCGGCGTCTTCGCCGGCGCTGCGTTCTTCCTCGAGGGCGTCGGCACCACCACCTACACGAACGTCGCGACCGCGGAGCCCACGCCGACCCAGGTCACCGGCGTCATGGCCAGCGTGCTCGGACAGGGCGCCGGAGCCATCGGGTCCGCGGTGATGTCGGACGCCGGCGGCGACGACACCTATTCGAACACCGCCACCACGGAATCGTCCGTGGCTCGCACGGCCGTCGACGGGTGCATCGACTGCGGCGGCGAGGTCGATTCGGTGGCCGGGGTGGTGAACCTCGACGTCGACGGTTGGGGAGGCGCGGGCACGGGACTCCTCGACGATGCGTCCGGCAACGACACCTTCACCGCGACGGGATCCAACCGAGCTCTGCTCGAGCTGCACGATGCCCGGACCACCGCGGGCGGCGCTCCGTTCACCGGCACGGCGACGTCCTCACCCGTGCTCGATCAGGCCCAGGGGTACGGCACCGCCGGGAGCGGCGTGCTGTGGAGCGCCGGGGGCGACGACTCCTACGTCACGTCGGTGACGTCGTCGGCGGAAGCGAACGGCACCGCCGCCGATGCCTCGCTCCAGCCGCAGGTCGCGTCGTCGGCCGCCGGCCCGGCCGTGACCGTCCAGGGCTCGGCGACCGGCGGGCAGGGAGCGATCGTCGATCTCGGCGGATCCGACACCTACCGGGCGTCGGGCGGCAGCACGCAGACGGTGAACGGCTCGACCCAGCCCGGCCCGGTCGAGCTCGACGTCCAGGGGGCGGTGCAGGCCGCCGCCGGCCAGGCCAGCGGGCTCGCCGTCGACCTCGACGGCATCGGTACCGACGTCTACACACAGTCGCCGGCCGACCCGGCGTGCCAGGGCACGCGAGGCCAGGCCGTGTGGCAGGACTGCGGCCAGGTCGGCCTCGGCGTCAACGCCTAGCCGGCTCGAGGCCGAGGGCCGCGTTCCCCCAGGCCTGGTGACGCCTCATCCTGATGGAGGACGGAACATCCTCCTGGCGGCCGACGACCCGGCGCCGGGCTCCGCAGCACAATCCTCGGCGACCACGACACCGGCGACGCGGAGGACGACGAGCGTGGACGTCTCCACACCCACAGGAGCGATCGATCGCCTGCGCGGACTGCCGCCGATCGCGATCGACGGCTCGATCGTCGTGGTGCTCATCGGCGCGGGCCTCGTTCAGCAGTTCGGGACGTCGCTCCCGCCGGATCAGAGGCCGAGCTTCTCGCACCAGGTCGTGCACGCGGCCCTCATCGTGGGATCGGTCCTGCCGCTGCTCCTGCGGCGGCGGTTCCCGTTCCTCACCGTGCTCGTCGTGGCCGCGGTCATCGGGATCGCCGGCAGTCTCGGGCCGCTGCTCGCCTTCGACCCGAGCCCGTCCTCCGCGTTCGCCCTGCTGTTCGCGACGTTCAACGCCGCGGCTGCCGGTGCCCTCCGCGGTTGGGCCGCGCTCGCCCTCTCGTGGCTCGCCGGCACGCTCGTCCTGCGGCCGTGGATCACGCCGATGGCGGTGTGGTTCCCCAGCTACCCGCCGGCTCTCGTGGCGTTCGTGGCCGGCCGGGCGCAGTGGCAGCGTCGAGACCTCACCCGTGTCCTCGAGGATCGGGTCGTGGACGTCGTCGCACAGCGTCAACGGATGCACCGCCTCGCGCTGCAGCAGGCGCGAACGGCCCTGGCCAGGGACCTCCACGACGTGGTGGCGCGCGCCCTCCACGGGATGCGGCGGGATGCACAGCTCGCCATGCAGCGGCTGGAGGGCCCGGAGCACGATCCGGCGCAGGCGCTGGCCGCGATGGAAGCGACGGGGCGGACGGCGCTCTCCGAGCTGCGCCGGTTGCTGCTCGTCCTCCGGAGCGAAACCGGCGAAGCCGGTGGAGCCGGTGGAGCCCAGGAAAACGGCGCGGCCTCATCGGATCCGCCGGCCCTGGACGAGGATCAGCTGCGCTCGAAGCCCGGCGCATCGGGTTCTCGGATCCGATCGGGCATCGGCCGGATCGCGCGGATGGGCTGGCCCCTCGACCTGCTGTTGGTCGCGGTGCTCTCTGTCGGCGCTCTTCTCGAGTTCGACATCTGGGAGCAGATCCTCGGACCTTCTGCTCCTCCACAGACCTTCTCGACGCCGGCCAAGCTGTGGGCGCTGGGGTGGATCCTCCTCCTCGTGACGCGACGGCGCGCCCCCGTGTTCACGGGCATCGCGATGGCGGCCGTGGCCTTCCTGCAGACCTATCCCTTCCGGTACTGGACGCCCGTCGCGGACATCACGGCCCTGCAGATCGCCGTGTACACGGTGGGGAGCCTGAGGCCCGGCCGCCTGCGGGTCTGGGCCGTCGCCGTGCTCGGCGCGATCGGCATCGTCTCGATCCCACCGCCGCCGATCACCCTCAGCTTCGTCGGGTTCCTCGTGATCGTCGCCGTGACGCTCGCCGGTGCCGCGTACGTGGGGATGGTGGTCGGGGACCGTCGCAGGCTGAACGCGGAGCTCGACGAGCGCCTGCGAACGATCGCCGAGGAGCGTCGCGCGGAGCTCGCTCTCTCGCTCCACCGCGATCGCGTGACGATGGCTCGCGAGATGCACGATCTCGTGGCCCACACGCTCAGTCTCATGGTGGTGCAGGCCGGCGCCGCGCGCACGGTCGCGGGAACCGATCCGCGAGGCGCTCGCCGCGCCATCGCCGTCGTGCTGGAAGCTGGCGATCAGGCCGAGGCCGAGCTCGATCAACTGCTTTCGCTCCTTCGATCCGAAAGAGCGTCGGATCTGCAGCCATCGCCCGGACGCGACGTCGACGAGCTCGTGAGCCATGCCAGACGCTCCGGTCTCGAGGTCGAGCTGGAGCGGGTGGGTCGCCATCCGCCTCCCGCGGGAGGCAGCATCGAGGTCTTCGCGTACCGCATCGTGCAGGAGGCCCTGACGAACGTTCGCAAGCACGCTCCCGGGTCACGGGTCCGGGTGCGCGTCCGGCAGGAGCCCGACGCCGTCATGGTGCGGGTCGAGAATGACGGCGCGGCCGCTGCACCGGCCCCTCTCGCCGAGCTGGGCGCCGGCCAGGGCCTGCTCGGGATGCGCGAGCGTGTCGCGCTGCTCGGCGGGCGGTTCACGGCAGGCCCCGACCCTGGTGGAGGCTTCGCCGTGGAGGCCGTCCTGCCCCGGGAGCCGGTGGCCGCGTGATCACCGTGCTCGTCGTGGACGACGAGGCCCTGGTCCGGGCGGGGTTCCGGATGGTGCTCGACGCGCAGCCGGACATCGAGGTGATCGGTGAGTCGGCCGACGGGGCCGAGGCGGTCGCCGCCGCCCGCGAGCTCCGCCCGGACGTCGTGCTCATGGACGTGCGGATGCCGGTCATGGACGGCCTCGAGGCCACCCGAGCGATCCTCGCCGAGCCGCAGCCACCGAGGGTGATCGTGCTGACCACGTTCGACCAGGACGAGTACGTGTACGACGCATTGCAGTCCGGCGCGAGCGGCTTCCTCCTGAAGGACACCCCGCCCGAGGAGCTGGCGGAGGCGGTCCGGGTCGTGGCTGCCGGCGAGGCCGTGCTGCACCCATCCGTCACACGGACCGTCGTCGAGGGGTTCGCCGGCGGCCGGGCGACGCGAGACGCCTCGCCCGACCGGGCCGTGGGTGACCTGACGGAGCGGGAGCTCGAGGTCTTCAAGCTCATGGCGCTGGCCATGTCCAACGCCGAGATCGCCGAGGCGCTTCACATCAGCGAGACCACGGCCAAGACGCACGTGGCGCACATCCTCATGAAGCTCGACCTGCGGGACCGCGCACAGGCCGTGGTGCGGGCGTACGAGTCCGGGGTGGTCCGGCCCGGGTCGTAGTGCATCCGCCTCATCCACCTGGATGAGGGAGAAATCATCTCGAGAGCCGACGACGCCGCCGGCTCGTGACCCGAGAGTGGGTCCCGTCCGATCCGATCCGAGGCACGAGGCAAAGGAGGACGGGATGAAGCTTCGATCGTTCACGTTCACGTCGAACATCCGGCGGGTGGCATCCGCGGTGGTCGTGCTGGTGACGGGATTGCTGATCCTGCCCGCCGTGCCGGCGCATTCGAGCGTCGCGGGGGCGCCGACTCCGTCGCTCGTCTCCGGCGCCGACCCGCTGCCGGCCTGGGGAGACCCGCGAGCCTGCGGATCGGCCGCGGGAGGGCCCTACGACCGTCACGACTGGGAGCAGGAGTCCACGCTCGCGGTAAACCCGACGAACGAGTCCAACGTCGTGTCGGCCTGGATCCAGGACTGGGGTGACGCGATCGGTGTCGGCTCTTCCTCGAACGGGGGACGGACGTGGACGAACGTCACGCCTCCCACCAGCATCTGCACCCCCGGTGGCTCGGCGAGCTACGACATCGGAGCCTACGACCCGTCGGTCGCGTTCGGGCTGCCGTTCAAGTCGGAGGCACCCCGAGGGGTGGCGTACCTCTCCTCCGTGGCGGTCGGCACGACCGACGAGGCGATCCTCGTGAATCGCTCCGTGGACGGAGGCAGGACCTGGTCGCAACCCACTGCGCTCGACTCGGCCTCGTTCCCCCTCTATGTCGACGGTTCGAACGTGGTGGCGGATCCGAGGCGCCCCGGCTACGCGTATGCGGTATGGCGCAAGGGTGACGCCGCGCTCGCCACGAGGAATCAGTGGGTGTCCCGGACCACCGACGGAGGCCTCCATTGGTCGGCTCCGTCGCCGATCCTCTCCGCCCAATGGGAGCTCGCCGGTCAGCTCGCCGTCCTCTCGGACGGATCGCTCGTCGACGTGTTCTCGGGGATCGCCCCGCCGACGGCGGGAACCGGCCTCGCTGTGTGCGGGCGAGGACCCTCGACGATCTGGATCTCCCGCTCGCCCGATCTCGGATCGACCTGGCTGCCACCGACGCCGATCGCGCTCGGTGATCCCGACCTGCTGACGTCACCGAGCGTGGCGGTGACCCCCGACGGCGGGCTTTCGGTTGCCTGGCAGCGCGCAGGCGCCGGCGCCTCGAGCTTCGACATCATGGCCGCGACGTCGACCGACGGCGGCCTCACGTGGCGGACCGCCGTGGCCGCGCACGAGCCCGGGCCGCCCGAGGTGGGGAACACGCCCATGCTCCAGGCAACGGGGGAGCGATGCCTGAGCGTGCTGGCCACGCCGAACATCGCCGCCAACGAGGACGGCACGCTGGGGGTGGCCTTCTACAGTCACCGGGGCGATCCCGGCAACCCGACGCCGAAGGTCACCGATCTCTACCTGCGCACCTCGAGCGACGGAGGCGCGACCTGGCCGGCCGCCCGCGAGGTGCACCTGGCCGGGCCGTTCGACCAGACGCAGGCTCCTTCCAACGACGGGGCGCTTCCGGGAACGGGCGCGCCGGGGTTCATCGGGGACTACCAGGGTCTGGTGGGGATCTCGGGCGGCTTCGCGGCCAGCTTCACCCTGGCCGCGCCACTTCCGGGCGCGAACTTCGCGCTCTCGCATCCCCCCACCGACATCTTCTTCTCGGAGGTGGCGCTGGGCCGTCAGCACCCGCACTGAAAGGAAGGGCGACCGCTCGTCCTCATGGGTCGAGAGCGTCACCGTCGAACGCGATCCTCTCGACCTCGTACACGAGCGCCTCGTTCCCGTTGACGAGACATTTCAGGCGGAGTAAGACCCCGCGCTCCCCGTCGACGGCGAGCTCATACCGGTCCGCTCTCATCGGGAGCACGAAATAGTCGTGGGTCGTCGCGCGAGGCGTTGCCCGGACGGCGATCGCCTCGCGTCCGGCGACGCGCGTGCGTCCGACCGGCTCGAGCCAGAGCTCGGGGATCACGACGTTCGGGTCGAACGCGCACTGCCCCCATTCGAAGTGTTGGTGAGGGAAGGGGTTCGCGCGGCCCGTTCCCCCGGGGCGCTCCTCGACTCGGACTTCGAACGTCTCGTCGGTCTGGGGCAACTCGTTCGTTCGTCCCCACCGGTCGAAGCTGTTCTTCCTGCACCTGACCCGAGCGGAGACGATCGTGTACCGGCGGGGCGCGACGTGCAGGAGCTCGAGGAGATCGGCGACGTTCATCCTTGAAGGAGCTCGTCGGGGATGGGCTCGTCGAAGGCGACGTGCGTGACCTCGGTGAGGTCCATGAGCTCACCTCCCACACGGGCCTCGAGCCGGAGCACGATCCCGCGCTCGGCATCGATGACGAGCTCGTAGGCATCGGCGAGGACGGGGTCGAGATGCAGGAACTCCATGCCTCCCGCGCGGAGCGTCGGGCGCGGCGACGCACGGACCACGATCCCCTCCCGTCCTGCGACCGTTCCGCCGCCGGCCGGCTCCAGCCACAGCTCGGCGATCAACAGGCCGGGGTCGTAGATCTCCTCGAGGCCCAGCGTGTCGGGCGGGATCGGATAGGTCTCCGGCCGGGGCGTCTCGAGCCAGGGTCGCCGCCCGACCTCGACCCAGGGAGGGTCCCCGCTCGACCGCAGCTCGACGCGGTACCGGGAGGGGTTCTCCACCCAGAGCCGCCCGGTTCCCTCCCTTTCGGTTGGAGGCTCGTCATCCACATCTCCATTCGGGGTCAGGATCAGTGCGGATTTGTATGGCTGCCGTTCGACGGATCGTTTCATCGCCTCGACGAAGAGGTCCATGCGGGCATACGACCGGACCTCGACATAGAGGGTTCGATAGCGCTGGCGGGCCGATTGCATCAGCTCGACAACGCGACCCAGCTCGCCCACGAGCCGCATCCTCGCATGCCACTCGAATCGTCAACTAGTCTTGCTGTCGCATGGATCGACCGCGGAGCCGCGACGTCACCGAGGGGGTGCAGCGAGCCCCGGCCCGGGCCATGCTCCGCGCGGTCGGGTTCACCGACGAGGACTTCGACAAGCCGCAGGTCGGCGTGGCGTCTTCGTGGAACGAGGTCACGCCCTGCAACGTCCACCTGAACCGTCTGGCAGCGGCGGCGAAGGAGGGGGTGCGGTCCGGGGGAGCGGTCCCCGTGGAATTCACCACGATCGCCGTGTCCGACGGCATCGCCATGGGCCACGAGGGCATGCGGGCCTCGCTGGTGTCGCGCGAGGTCATCGCGGACTCGGTGGAGCTCGTGATGCACGCCGAGCGCTTCGACGGGATGGTCACGATCGCGGGGTGCGACAAGTCGCTCCCCGGGATGGTCATGGCCGCGGCGCGCCTCGACCTCCCCACCGTCTTCCTGTACGGCGGCACGATCATGCCAGGCGTGTTCGAGGGCCGCGACGTCACGATCCAGGACGTCTTCGAGGCGGTGGGCTCGGTCAGTGCCGGCTCGATGACGCCCGAGGAGCTCCGCGAGCTCGAGCGCAGCGCGTGTCCGGGGCCGGGATCCTGCGCCGGGATGTACACGGCGAACACCATGGCAGCGGCCGTCGAGGCGCTCGGCCTCTCGCTGCCGGGGTCCGCTTCGCCGCCGGCGATCGACCCCCGGCGTGACCAGGCTGCCCGCGCGAGCGGCGAGGCCGTGACCCGGCTCCTCGCCGAGGGCGTGCGGCCCCGGCAGATCCTCACCCGCGACGCGTTCGAGAACGCCATCTCCGTGGTCATGGCGCTCGGAGGCTCGACGAACGCCGTGCTGCACCTCCTGGCCATCGCCCGCGAGGCCCGCGTCGAGCTGTCGATCGACGACTTCGACCGCATCTCCCGGCGTGTGCCGCACTTCGGCGACGTTCGGCCGGCCGGGCGCTTCGTGATGTCGGATCTCGACCGGGTGGGCGGTGTGCCGGTGGTGATGAAGGAGCTTCTCGATGCCGGGCTCCTGCACGGCGGCGCGATGACCGTGAGCGGACGGACGGTGGCGGAGAACGTCGCGAACGCGCCGCCTCCGGACGGCGACGTGGTCCGGGCCTTCGCCCAGCCGATCCATCCCTCGGGCGGCATCGTCATCCTTCGGGGCTCGCTGGCGCCCGAGGGTGCGGTGCTGAAGTGGGTCGGGGCCGACGCCACCACGTTCCGGGGCCGCGCCAGGCCCTTCGACTCCGAGGAAGCCGGGTTCGAGGCGGTCACCACGGGGCAGATCCAGCCCGGCGACGTCCTGATCGTGCGCTACGAGGGCCCGAAGGGCGGGCCCGGTATGCGCGAGATGCTCGCGCTCACGGCCGCCGTGGTCGGAGCGGGTCTCGGGAGCGAGGTCGCGCTCGCCACGGACGGCCGGTTCAGCGGCGCGACGCACGGGCTGTGCGTGGGCCATGTGGCTCCCGAGGCCGCGGTGGGCGGCCCCATCGCCCTGATCCGGGAGGGCGACGCGATCGTCATCGACGTCGACAAGCGGCGCATCGACATCGCGGTCGAGCCGGAGGAGTTGGCGCTGCGCCTGGAGGACCGGAAGGAGCCGGCATCGCGCTACGAGACCGGCGCACTCGCCAAGTACGCCAAGCTTGTCGGCTCCGCCTCCGAGGGCGCGATCACGTCCTGAGCCTTCGAAGAGGAGGCCCCCGTTCGGGGGATATGGGCGGGGGATTTCGTCCCCATGGGTTGACAAGCACTGTCTCGGCCGTAGACTCACGCTTCACATGAACGACACGAGGACGTTCGCGCGCAGCACCCGCCGCCTGACGGTCCTCGTACTTATTACCTAGGCGCGGCACCGGGCCCACGGAGGCCCGTTCCGCGCCAGAAGCCCTGGGCGATCCCGCCGGGGCTTTTTTGTTTCCCGGAATCAGGCACGGAGGGAGGAGCACCATGCGATACCAGTTCGAGTCGGAGAGAGGGCCGGTCGGCGCCGCCCAGTGGGAGGGGCCCGGTCAGGTCTCGTTGGACCTCGAGGACGCCACGGCGAAGCGCGAGTTCGACCGCTTCTTCGCCCGCGAGGAGGTGTACCTGGGCTCCGGCTACGGCGACGGCGAGGCCGGGTTCCAAGTCAGGCGTCGCGACTGGACGCCGTGGGAGTTCGAACGGGCCTGCCGCCTGTTCGCGCGCTCCAACGGGTACCGGGCGAGGCGCGTCCCGAACGCCGCCGTCGAGCAGCGGCCGGCCTCCGCATGACGAGGTTGACAGGCGCCCAGGCGCTGATCCGCTCCCTCGAGGAGGAGGGCGTCGACGTCGTCTTCGGCATCCCCGGCGGGGCCATCCTGCCGGCCTACGATCCGCTGCTCGAGTCGAGCGTCCGGCACATCCTGACCCGCCACGAGCAGGGCGCCGGCCACGCCGCCGAGGGGTACGCCGTCGCCACCGGCAAGGTCGGCGTGTGCATGGCCACGAGCGGCCCCGGCGGCTGCAACCTGGTCACGGCACTCGCCGACGCGAAGATGGACTCCGTCCCCATGGTGGCCGTCACCGGGCAGGTCCCCACCGCCGTCGTGGGCAACGACGCGTTCCAGGAGGCCGACATCACCGGCATCACGCTGCCGGTGACGAAGCACAACGAGCTGGTCCTGCGGACCGAGGACATCCCGCGCGCGATCCGCGAGGCCTTCCACATCGCCTCCACGGGTCGCCCGGGGCCGGTGCTCGTCGACATCCCGAAGGACGTGTTGATCGACGCGGCGGAGTGGTCGTGGCCGTCGAGCGTGGACCTCCCCGGCTACCGTCCGACCGTGCGCGGCAACCCGCGCCAGGTCCTCGAGGCCGTCTCGATGATCCTGCAGGCGAAGCGACCGGTCATCTACGCGGGCGGCGGCGTCATCAAGGCCGACGCCGGGCCGGACCTGTTCCGCCTCGCGACCACCGGCGAGCTTCCGGTGGTCACCACGCTCATGGCGCGCGGCGCCTTCCCCGACTCGCACGAGCTCGCGCTCGGCATGCCCGGCATGCACGGCTGCTATACGGCGGTCACGGCGATGCAGCGGGCCGATCTGCTGATCACGCTGGGCGCGCGCTTCGACGACCGCGTCACGGGCCAGCTGTCGAGCTTCGCGCCGCACGCCATGATCATCCACGTCGACGTGGATCCGGCGGAGATCGGGAAGAACCGCAAGGTCGACGTCCCCATCGTCGGGGACGCCCGCGACGTCATCGTCCAGCTCGCCGACGAGCTCGCGAGGCAGCAGGGGGAACAGGGCCCGCCCGACCGGCGGGACTGGCTCGGGCTGCTCGCCGAGTGGAAGCGCCGCTACCCGTACTCCTACGAGCAGGACGACGGCGGACCGATCAAGCCGCAGTACGTGGTGGAGCGGCTGCACGCGGCCACCGGCGGCGACGCCATCCTCGTCTCAGGCGTCGGGCAGCACCAGATGTGGGCCTCGCAGTACTGGGGGTTCGAGCGCCCGCGGTCGTGGATCAACTCCGGCGGCCTCGGCACCATGGGGTTCGCGGTGCCCGCGGCGCTGGGCGCGAAGGTCGGCCGCCCCGGCGACCGCGTGATCGCGGTGGACGGCGACGGGTGCTTCCAGATGACCGCGCAGGAGCTCGCGACCGCGGCCACGGAGAACATCCCCATCACGGTGGCCATCGTGAACAACGGGCACCTCGGCATGGTGCGCCAGTGGCAGGAGCTGTTCTTCGACGAGCGCTACTCGCAGGTGCATCTCACCCAGGACGTCCCCGATTACGCGAAGCTCGCGGAGGCGTACGGCGGCGTGGGACTGCGTGCGGAGACGCCGGACGACGTCGATCCCATCATCGACAAGGCGCTGTCGGTCACCGACCGCTGCGTCGTGATCGACTTCCGGTGCGACCCGCGGGAGATGGTGTTCCCGATGGTCCCTGCGGGCGCGTCGAACGACGAGATCATCCTCGGCCCGGATCAGGTGCAGTCGGCGTGCGATCCGGCTGAAGCACCGATCGCATGAGGAACGAAGGCGAGGGCCGCGTGCTGCACACGCTGTCCGTGCTCGTCGAGGACCGCCCGGGCGTGCTCGCCCGCGTCGCAGGTCTGTTCGCGGCGCGTGGGTTCAACATCCACTCGCTGGCGGTCGGCACCACCGAGGAACCCGGATTCTCGCGGATGACGATCGTCGTGGACGTCGAGCCGCACCGCCTCGAGCAGGTCGTGAAGCAGCTCAACAAGCTCATCAACGTCATCAAGGTCCAGGAGCTCGACCCCGGCGAGTCGGTGGAGCGCGAGCTCGTGCTCGTCAAGATCGCGGCGGAGGGCGACGCGCGAGCCCGGGTGATCGAGATCGCGGACATCTTCCGGGCCCGCGTGCTCGACGTCACGCATCACACGCTGACCATCGAGGCCACGGGCACCCCCGACAAGCTGGAGGCCCTCCTCGAGCTGCTCGATGCGTTCGGCGTCGTGGAGATGGCCAGGACCGGCCGGCTCGCACTGGGCCGAGGAGAGCGCGGCATCAAGGAACGGAAGCTGCGGAAGGTGGAGGGAGCCTGATGGCGAGGATCTACTACGACAAGGACGCCGATCCCGGTGCGCTGCAAGGGCAACGGATCGCCGTGCTCGGCTACGGCTCGCAGGGGCATGCGCACTCGTTGAACCTGCGCGACTCCGGCCACGACGTCCGTGTCGGCCTCCGCGAGGGCTCGAAGTCGTGGGCCGCGGCGGAGGAGGCCGGCCTGCGCGTGCTGCCGACCGCGGAGGCCGCGGCCGAGGCCGACGTCGTGATGATGCTGCTGCCCGACACGTCGCAGGCCGACGTGTACGCGCGGGAGGTCGAGCCGGGCCTGCAGCCGGGGAACCTCCTGATGTTCGCGCACGGGTTCAACATCCATTTCAACCAGATCCGCCCTGCCGAATCGCTCGACGTGGCCATGGTCGCGCCCAAGGGTCCGGGGCACCTCGTCCGGCGCACGTACGCCGAGGGCATCGGTACGCCGGCGTTGATCGCCGTGCACCACGACGCGACCGGCACCGCCCACGACCGCGCCCTCGCGTATGCGGCGGGGATCGGGGCGGCGCGGGCCGGCGTCATCGAGACGACCTTCGCCGAGGAGACCGAGACCGACCTGTTCGGCGAGCAGGCCGTCCTGTGCGGCGGCGTCACCGCGCTGCTCACCTCCGGGTTCCAGACGCTGGTCGAGGCCGGCTACCAGCCGGAGGTCGCCTACTTCGAGTGCCTGCACGAGCTGAAGCTCATCGTCGATCTCATCTACGAGGGGGGGCTGGCCGGCATGCGCTACTCGGTGTCCGACACCGCGGAGTACGGCGACTACACCCGAGGGCCTCGCGTCGTCGACGATCGCACGCGCGAGGAGATGCGCCGCATCCTGGGTGAGATCCGCTCGGGTGAGTTCGCGAAGGAGTGGGTGCTCGAGGCCAGAGCCGGCTACCCGAAGTTCGAGGCCCTCCGCGCTGCGGGGCGCACGCAGCAGATCGAGGAGGTCGGCAAGGAGCTCCGCTCCATGATGCCGTGGCTCCGTCGCGAGGCCGAACCATCCGGAGGTACGGGCCCGGATGCCTGAGGACGTACTGCGGTTCTTCGACACCACGCTCCGGGACGGTGAGCAGGCGCCCGGCATCGCGCTCACGCGCGCCGAGAAGGTCGAGATCGCGGAGCAGCTGGCGCGGCTCGGCGTGGAGGTGATCGAGGCCGGCTTCCCGGTCTCGTCCGAGGGCGAGTGGGACGCCGTCCACGAGATCGCGTCGAGCGTGAAGGGCCCGGTCGTCGCGGGGCTGGCCCGCGTCGCAGAGCAGGACGTGGATCGATGCGCGGACGCGCTCGAGCCCGCGGAGCGCTTCCGCATCCACGTCTTCGTGTCGACCAGTGAGATCCACATGCGCGAGATGCTCCGCATGTCGCACGACCAGGTGCTGCAGGCCGTCCGCGACAGCGTTCGCCGCGCGAAGTCCCGGACCGAGGACGTCGAGTTCTCCGCGCAGGACGCCACCCGCACCGATCCCGCGTTCCTGCTGGCGGTCAACGCGTCGGCCGTTGAAGCCGGCGCCACGACGATCAACGTCCCCGACACGGTCGGCTACGCCATGCCGCACGAGTTCGGCGAGCTCGTCCGCCAGGTCCGGCAGGAGCTGCCCGACGAGGTGGTCGTGTCCGTGCACTGCCACAACGATCTGGGGCTCGCGGTTGCGAACTCGATGGCCGGCGTCGCGAACGGCGCCCGGCAGGTCGAGGTCGCGGTGAACGGCATCGGCGAACGCGCCGGCAACTGCTCGCTCGAGGAGGTCGCGATGATCGTGGCCACGCGCGGCCAGGCGCTCGGGCTGCGGCACGGTTTGAGGATCAAGGAGATCGCGCGCACCTCGCGCCTCGTCTCCATGCTCACCGGCTACTCGGTGCAGCCGAACAAGGCCGTCGTCGGAGCGAACGCGTTCGCGCATGAGAGCGGCATCCATCAGCACGGCGTGCTGATGAACCGAGCCACGTACGAGATCATGGATCCCGTCGAGGTCGGCTACGACGGCAACCGCATCGTCCTCGGCAAGCACTCCGGCCGGCACGCCTTCGCCGAGACCCTGCACCGCCTCGGTTTCGAGCTGGAGCGCGAGGCGCTCGATCGCGTGTTCGCGCGGTTCAAGGATCTCGCCGACCGCAAGCTCGAGCTCACCGACGCCGACCTCGAGGCCATCGTGGCCGAGGAGCTCGGCGTGAGCGACTCGGACTCCTTCGTCCTGGAGTCGCTGCACGTCGCGGGCGGCACCCACCTCTCGCCGACCGCCACGGTTCGCTTGCGCCGCAACGGATCCGTGCTCGAGGACTCCGCGATGGGCGACGGCATGATCGACGCCGCCTGCGCCGCCATCCAGAAGGCCGCGGGTGTCGACGGCGCCCGGCTCGTGCAGTTCACCGTGTCGTCCGTCACGGAGGGCACCGACGCGCTCGGCGACGTCGTCGTCCAGCTCGACGTCGGTGGCGAGCGCTACACCGGCCGCGGCGTCAGCCCCGACGTCGTGGAGGCCAGCGCCCGCGCGTACCTCGCTGCGATCAACAGGGCGGTGACCCGATGAGCGAGGGGCGGGGCCTTTCCCCGCCCCAGACGATCACCCAGAAGATCCTGGCGCGTGCTGCGGGTGTCGATCACGTCGAGGCCGGCGAGATCGTGATGTGCGATGTGGACCTCGCCATGGGCAACGACGTCACGGCGCCCGTCGCGATTGCCCGCTTCAAGGAGCTCGGCATCTCCCGCGTGTGGGACCCCTCGAAGGTCGCGCTCGTCCCATCGCACTTCGTACCCGCGAAGGACATCGCGAGCGCGAAGCTCGGCATGACCATGCGCGACTTCGCCAAGCAGCAGGGCATCGAGCACTTCTTTGAGCTCGGCCGCGGCGGCATCGAGCACATCCTGCTCCCGGAACAGGCGCTCGCACTGCCCGGCATGGTCATCATCGGCGCCGATTCGCACTCGTGCACGTACGGTGGGCTCGGCGCGTTCAGCACCGGCGTCGGCTCCACCGATCTCGCGGCCGTCCTCGCCACAGGGCGCATCTGGCTGCGAGTTCCGGAGTCGATGAAGTTCGTCTACGAGGGTGCCCCCGGTCCGTGGGTCGTCGGGAAGGACCTCATCCTGCACGTGATCTCCCGCGTCGGCGACGACGGCTGCTCCTACGAGGCCATGGAGCACGCCGGCCCCGCGTTGCGGCACTTCTCGCAAGACTCGCGATTCACGCTCACGAACATGGCCATCGAGGCCGGCGCGAAGTCCGGCATCATCGCGCCCGACGACGTCACGCTCGACTACGTGCGATCGCGGCAGTCAGCCACCGGCCGTCACACCGACTTCGACGTGTACGCGTCCGATCCCGGCGCCACCTATTCCGCCGTCCACGAGGTCGACGTCGCCGCCCTGGAACCGCAGATCGCGGTGCCGTCGCTCCCGTCGAAGTCGCAGCCGGTCTCGACGGTCGAAGCCGTGGCGGTCGATCAGGTGTTCATCGGCTCGTGCACGAACGCGAAGATCGAGGATCTCCGGATCGCCGCGCACATCCTTCGGGGCCGCCGCGCCGATCCTCGACTCCGGCTCATGGTCATCCCGGCCACCCAGGAGATCTGGCTCCAGGCGAACGAGGAGGGTCTCCTCCAGACGTTCGCCGAGGCCGGGGCCACGGTGTCGACGCCGACGTGCGGCGCGTGCCTCGGCGGCCACATGGGCGTCCTCGGGCCCGGCGAGGTGTGCGTCTCGACGTCGAACCGCAACTACGTGGGGCGCATGGGGCATCGCGAGGCGAAGGTGTACCTGGCGAACCCCGCCGTGGCGGCCGCGACGGCCGTGATGGGTCGCATCGCCCATCCCGACGAGATCGGCGTCGAGCCCCCCACGCTCGATGGTGCGGGCCTGGCCTTCGGCGAACCCGTGGTGGCCCCGGCATGAGCGCGCTCGAGGGGGTCGCGCACGTGTACGGCGACAACGTCGACACCGACGTGATCATCCCGGCGCGCTACCTCACGAGCACCGAGCCGGAAGAGCTCGCGAAGCACTGCATGGAGGACCTTGACCCCGGCTTCGTCGAGCGGGTCCGGCCGGGCGATGTCATCGTCGGCGGCCGCAACTTCGGCAGCGGTTCCTCTCGCGAGCACGCACCCCTGTCGATCAAGGGAGCCGGCGTGGCGTGCATCGTCGCGGAGTCGTTCGCCCGGATCTTCTACCGCAACTCGATCAACGTGGGACTACCCATCGTGGAGTGCCCGGGCGTGGCGAAGCACGCCGAGCCCGGCGACCGGTTCCGCGTGGACTTGGACGCCGGCCGCGTCGAGAACGTTACGCGCGGCGAGGCCTACGAGGCGACGGCGATGCCCGAGTTCATGCGCGGGATCCTCGACGCCGGCGGTCTGATGCCCTGGGTCCGCCGCCAGCTGGACACCGACGGCGATGCCCGCGTGGCCGTTGCCGCGAACGAGCCCGTGCAGGCCGACTGGAGGCTCGATTGAGCCCGACAGACCGTGGGGCGGGGCTCGTCCCCGCCCCTCACCGGATCGCGGTGATCCCCGGCGACGGCACGGGGCCGGAGGTCGTCGCCGAGGGTCTGAAGGTGCTCGCGGCCGTCGCCGATGGCTTCGACGTCGACACCACGCACCACGACCTCGGCGGCGAGCGCTACCTCCGCACCGGCGAGACGCTTCCCGACGCGGCCCTCGAAGAGTTGCGCGAGGTCGACGCCATCTTCCTGGGCGCAATCGGTCACCCCGACGTGACACCGGGGATCCTCGAGCGCGACCTGCTCCTTCGCCTGCGGTTCGAGCTCGACCAGTACGTGAACCTCCGGCCCGTTCACGCGTACCCGGAGATGTCACTGCCCCTCGCTAGGGTCGAGCCGGACGAGATCGACATGGTCTTCGTCCGGGAGAACTCCGAGGGGCTGTACGCGGGAGCAGGGGGGTTCCTCCGCAAGGGGACCGGGGAGGAGGTCGCCACCCAGGAGAGCATCAACACCCGACGAGGGGTGGATCGGTGCCTGCGCTACGCGTTCGAGCTGGCCCGCGAGCCCGAACGGCGGCAGCGCGTGACGCTGGTTCACAAGACGAACGTCCTCAACTACGCGGGGGATCTGTGGTCGCGTGCCTTCGAGGAGATGGCCGCGAGCTACCCCGATGTCGCCGCCGACTACGTGCACGTCGACGCGGCCTGCGTCTACCTGCTCGAGGATCCCGGCCGATTCGACGTGGTGGTGACCGACAACATGTTCGGCGACATCCTCACCGACCTCTGCGCGGTGCTGCAGGGCGGCATGGGCGTGGCCGCCGGCGCCAACGTCAACCCGAACGGCGTCTCCATGTTCGAGCCGATCGGCGGCACGGCGCCGGACCACACCGGCAGGGGCACCATCAACCCGCTCGCCGCCATCGGCGCGGTGCAGCTCATGCTGCGCTCGCTCGGCGAGCGCGTTGCCGCCGATCGCGTCGACGCCGGCATCCGTTTCGCCGTGTCGAAGATGAGCTCGATGCGCGCGGGCGAGATGGGGTTCTCGACGCCGGAGGTGGGCGATCTGGTGGTGGAGGGGGCGGCCCGATGAGCGCCAGCGCGAACGAGAACGGCAGTGCGAACGGGAACGGCAGCGCGCGCCGCGAGCCGCCCGTCGTCGAGCTCTACGACACCACGCTCCGCGACGGCGCACAGCGCGTCGGGCTGTCCTACACGACCGAGGATCGCATGCGCATCCTCCACAAGCTCGACGAGCTCGGCTTCCCGTACGTGGAGGGCGGGTGGCCGGGCGCGAACGCGCGCGACACCGAGTTCTATCGCCTCGCCACGCGCGAGCCGCTGCGCCACGCGACCCTCACGGCCTTCGGCATGACGAGACGGGCCGGCGAGCGCGCCGAGGACTCCGCGGTGCTCCGCGACCTCCTCGACGCCGGCACCGAGGTCGTCTGCGTCGTCGGCAAGTCCTGGGATCGCCACGTCACCGAGGCCCTCCGCACGATCCTGGTGGAGGGGGTGTCGATGGTCTACGACTCCATCCGCCTCCTCACGAGGGAGGACCGCCGCGTCTTCTTCGACGCCGAGCACTTCTTCGACGGCTACCGCCGCAACCCGGCGTTCGCCCTCACCGTGCTTCGGGCCGCGGAGGACGCCGGCGCCGAGCGCATCGTGTTGTGCGACACGAACGGCGGGGCGCTCCCCACGGAGATCGGCACCGTCTTGGAGGACGTCGCCCGCCACGTGCACACGCCGCTCGGCGTGCACTTCCACAACGACGCCGGGTGCGCCGTCGCCAACTCCATCCTCGGCGTGAAGCACGGCGCCCTCCAGATCCAGGGCACCGTGAACGGCTACGGGGAGCGCTGCGGCAACGCCGACCTCGTGGCCGTCGCCGGCGACCTCGCCCTCAAGCTCGGCAGCGAGTGCCTCCCCCGCGAGTCGATCGCGCGGCTCTCGGAGCTCTCCCACGTGGTGGCCGAGGTGGCCAACGTGGCCCCCGACCCCCATCAGCCGTACGCCGGCCGCTACGCGTTCACCCACAAGGCCGGCCTGCACGCGTCGGCCATCGCGAGGCGCCAGGACGCCTACGAGCACGTGTCGCCAACCGCGGTCGGCAACACCCACCACGTCGTGGCGTCCGATCTCGGAGGCCGGGCGAACGTGGTGGCCAAGGCGAAGGAGTTCGGCGTCGACGTCGCCGACGACGAGCTCGCGCGGGTCCTCGGCGTCCTCAAGGACAAGGAGACCCGCGGCTACACCTTCGAGGTCGCGGACGCGTCCCTCGAGCTCCTCCTGCGCCGCAACGACGGATGGCGACAGCCGTTCTTCGAGGTCGAGAGCTTCCGCGCCACCATCGACAAGCGCGAGGACGACGGCACGCAGGCCGAGGCCACCGTCAAGGTTCGTGCCGAAGGCCAGCGCCGGATGGCCGCAGCCGAGGGTCACGGCCCCGTGTCGGCGCTCGACAACGCACTCCGTCTCGCGCTGGAGCCGATCTACCCGCAGCTCGCCGACATGACGCTCATGGACTATCGCGTGCGCGTGCTGGACGAGAAGCAGGGCACCGCGGCCGTGGTCCGCGTGCTGATCGACACCTCCGACGGCGAGAAGGAGTGGACCACCGTCGGCGTGTCCGAGAACGTCATCGAGGCGTCCTGGGAAGCGCTCGTCGACAGCCTGCTGTTCGGCCTGCTGCACCCCAGGGCCGATCGCGTCTTCATCGAAGGGGTCGGAGATCTCCCTGCGGTCTCCGAGCTCGAGCCCGACTAGGCGTTACCAGCCTTCGTCGGGCCCCTCGACGTCGCCACGCAGCAACGCAACGTCGGCCCTGTCGCGCAACGCCTTGCTCGGTCGCCGGGCGGGATCGCTCGAGGATCGCTCCTTCATCGCGATGAGGTCGTTCCTGGACACGAGCCGGATCGAGGCGGGCCCGACCGTCACGGTCTCCGCTCGCTCGATCATCTCGTCGAACCACGGGTCGATCGCCAGCTGGACGCGCTCACCCCCGGCATGCCGCAGGTTCAGGCTGTGCGGGAATTCACCCTCGAGCTCGAATCCGGCAGCGGTGAGGGCCTCGATGACCGCTCCGCGGGACAAGCTTGCCGTAACCGCGATGTCGATGTCCTCGGTTGCTCTCGGCGCTCCCGAATGGATGCCGACGGCGACGCCACCGATGAGCGCGTAGGGAACGCCGGCTTCCTCGAGAGCCCGTCCTGCGTCCAGGAGCGCTGCCAGCTGGTCGGCGGGTTCGTCCATCGGCTCCCCCCGTCGCGCGGCGATCAGCAGCCGGTCGCGTTTCGTGGCGGCCGCGATCGCGGCGACCTGTGCGTGCGCGCTTCGCATGTCGGTTTCCGGTCCGAAGGATACCGCCGCTCGGCCGGAGTCCGACGTTCTGATGCTCGGGCGGAGGCGCCCTCGCGCCACTACGCCGAGGAGGCTCGCCGCCCCGCGTCGGGCTCGGCGCGCAGCGCCTCCCCCGGAACCCACGCCTCCACCCTGGTCCCGGATCCGGCCAGGCTGTGGATGCGGCACCACCCACCCGCCATCTCCGCGCGCTGGCGCATCGCGGTCAGGCCGAGGTGCATCGGCAGGCGGGACTCGATGTCCTCGATGGAGAACCCCACGCCGTTGTCCCCGACCTCGATGGCGAAGCCGCCCTCCCGCTCCTCGACCACCATCGAGATCTCGGATGCCCGTGCGTGCTTCACCACGTTCATGATCGCCTCCTGTGCCACGCGGTACAGGATCACGCGAACGTCGGCAGGAGGCTGCCTCGACAGCCGGTTCTCGACCCTCGCTCCGATGCCGTAGCTCTCGCCCACCCGGTGGAGGTAGATGCTCAGCGCGGGGCCGAGCCCGTCGCGGTCGAGCGCCGCCGGGATGAGCTCGAACATCAAGTGCCGCAGCCGCCGCACGGCGAGTCGGATCGTGTCCTCGATCTCACCGGCCAGCTCCTGCAGCCGGCCCACGCCGATCTCCTTGCGCAACGCGTGCAGCCGCAGCGCTGCCGTCGTCATCACCTGCACCGAGTCGTCGTGGATGTCGATGGCGATGCGTTGGCGCTCCTGCTCCTGCGCCAGCGCCACGGCGGACATGAGGCTCCGGTGATCCGCCCGGCCACGCTCGAGCTCCTCCACGCGATGTCCGAGCGCGACGGCCTGCTCCAGCAGGCGCTCCACCCGGCGAGCCCGGCGGATGGCCTGCGCGAACAGCTCGCCCGAAGACGACAGGAGCTCGAGATCAAGGAGCTCGAACGCGTTCGGCTGGGCCGCGCCCACGAGGATCGCGCCGATCCGCTCGTTCCCCACCGTGAGCGGAACCCCGATCATGGAGCGCGCGCCCGACCTCGCCAGCGCGCCGATCGCCGGCGGGAGCGAGGCCATCTCCAACAGGTCGGGGACGAAGCGCGGACCCCCGCCCGGTGCGCCGTCCAGGGATCCGAAGGCGTCGATGGCCCAGCGGCTTCCGCCGCCGCCCTTCGCGGCCGTCGACGAGAACGACGCCACCACCGTCGCCTGCGCGGCCTCCGAGTCGAAGACCACGACCGAGATGTGGCTGCAGTCGAGGAACGCGCGGATGTGTCGGACGGCCTCCTCGGCCACCGCCTCCGTCGATTCGACCTCGAGCAGGGTCCGGCTCAGCGCCTGCGCCGCCTCGAGCCGGTGTCCCCCCCTCTCCTCCCTATCCCCTCGCATCGTTCGCAGGTGGGAGGTGGAAGGTCCCCCCCGTGCCACCTGCTCGTGTCGTCCGAGCGGACGAACCGCCATGATGCTTTCCTCCTCCGTGACTCCCGCCGTGTCCGGAGTCGTCGGCCCCAGAGTGCTCGCTCTCGGAGCCGTCCCCGTCGTGCTTCTGCTTGTGATGCTTCGCGTCGTGCTGGCCCTTGTCGCCCTTGTCGCCGTTCTCACCGCTCTCGTCGCCGGATCCGCCGGAGCAGAACTCGGCCACCGACTCGCCCTTCGCCGCCGCCATCGCCTTGAGCCGCTCGAACGCCGTCGAGGAGAGCTTCTTGCCGTTGTCGCCGCCGTTGCCGTTCGACCACGCGTTGCACAGGCCCTTCGGGCCGGACCCGGACTGATCCTCCGTGGGCGTCGTACCGCCGCCGGTGTCGGTCGACGTGCCGCCGCCCGAGTGATGCGCGTGGTGATGCCCGCCCTTCGATCCCTTCGAGCCGTACGACCCCTCGTGGCCCTTGTTCCGGTGGTGGCCCTTCGCGTGATGGGCCTGCCCCTTCCCGTGGCCCCGGTGGCCCTGCGACTCGCCGGCGTTCCCGCCCTTGTGCCCGTGGGAGTT
>JBHELK010000025.1:0-4323 GCA_046263085.1 Actinomycetota bacterium | reverse complement strand
CTCGTGGTCTCCAGCGGGCCCGAGCTCGTGGCGGTGCCGAACGTCAGCGAGCCCCACCTCGAGCGGGTGGCCGCAGCCCGGCTGATCCGGCAGGCCGGACTCGAGGTGGGGGAGGTGACGAAGAAACCCAGCGAGACCGTCGCGAAGGGTCACGTCATCAGCCAGGATCCCGCGGCCGGGGCGCAGATCGACAAGGGCGGCGAGGTGGCTCTCGTTCTCTCGAGCGGCCCGCCGAGGGTGGACGTGCCGTACGTCCTCGGGAAGAGCCAGTCGGATGCGGAGACCATCCTCACCGACCAGGGGTTCGTCGTCGGGACGGTCGGCGAACAGGCCGACCGCAGGGATGCGGGCACGGTGATCGGACAGGATCCTTCGGCGCACGCCAAGGTCGACAAGGGATCGACCGTGAATCTCGTGGTCTCCAGCGGGCCCGAGCTCGTGGCGGTGCCGTACGTGATCTGCCACACGCTGGACGACGCCCGTCAGATCCTGGAGGCACACGGCCTCGACATGGTCGAAGCCGGCACCGACGTGAACCTGAACTGCCCCGATCCGAGCATGGTGGCCTCGCAGAGTCCCGAGTCGGGAACCGAGGTGCAGAAGGGATCGGCGGTGCAGGTGTTCGCGGCGGAGCCGTCACCGACGCCGAGCCCAACACCGACGCCGAGCCCGACGCCGTCGCTCTGACTGAGTCTGACGCCGCATCGCTTCACGATTTCCCCGATTTCTCTCTTGACATTCGAACACGTGTTCGCTATAGTCAGCTTCCCTCCCCCGCGACAGGAAGGCTCGTCGTGGGAACGAACCGACATCGAGAAGCGATCATCGAGCGCCTGGACCTCGTCCAGTACGAGTTGGGCGGGATGCTTCGGCAGCGCATGCGCACCATCGTGGAACTGGACGAGTTCGATGGCTGGGAACAGTTGGGCGCTCGCGACCTCGCCCATTACCTGTGCATGTCCCTCGGGATCTCGGAGTGGAAGGCACGTCGGTTGATCGAGTGCGCCCACGCACTGGAGAAGCTTCCTCGCATCGCGGAGGCGTTCGCCACCGGCCTGCTCTCCGAGGACAAGGTCGTGGAGCTCACCCGGTTCGCCACCCCCGAGGACGAGGGGGAACTCGTGCGGTGGGCGAACACCGTCTCGGGGTCCTGGATCCGCAAGAAGGCGGATCTGATGGAGCGCCAGCGGTTGAAGGACGCCCGCAGGGCCGAGAAGCAGCGGTACCTCGACTGGTACTTCACTGGGGACCGGTTCCGCCTGGAGCTCGAGGTGCCGAGGGCGGAAGGGCCGAGGATCGTGGCCCGGTTGCGTGAGGTGGCGAAGGACGTCCCCATCCTGCCCGATGAGGAGGCGACCTCGGCCCGGTTGGCCGATGCCGCCATGGTGCTCCTGACCTCTTCGGGGGAGGGGACCGCGGAGGCCACCGTGATCATCCACGCCCGTCTCGATGACCTCGTCGCGGGCGACAGGGCGTGCTCCGTGCAGGGCGAGGCCGTCCACCCCGAGACGGCCCGGCGCCTGGCGTGTCACTCGAGGTTCCGCCTCATGCTGGAGAACGACCAGGGGGAGCCCCTGAAGCTCGGGAGGACCAGGCGCGATCCCACCACCGCCCAGCGCATCGCCCTTCAGAAACGTGACGAGCACTGCGTGTTCCCGGGGTGCGGGGCCACCCGGTACCTGGTGCCTCACCACATCGGGTGGTGGAGCCACGGGGGGCGCACGGATCTCGATTCTCTCGTGCTGGTGTGCACCTTCCACCACAAGCTGGTGCACGAGTACGGGTGGAGGATCGAGCGGAGCCGGTCCGGCGAGGTTTGGTGGTACCGGCCCGGCGGTGCGAGGTACCGGGCGGAGCGGGCACCGCCGAACGTGCCCATCGAGGATCCGATCAACTACGGCTACGTGGCGAGCTACGCCGCGGCGAACTGAGGGTGGCGAGCCACCTACGGTCTCGCCGCGGCGGGCTGCGGCCGCGTTGGGATCGACGTGTCGCCAAGTAGCATGACGACCGTGCTGCCCTGGACGCCTCCGGACGAGTTCACCGGCGAGGAGCGGGCGGTGCTCGAGCGGCACTTCACCGACGTGGACGGGCCGGTGTTCGCCCTGGTCAATCTGCCCGAGGTGACGAAGGGGGCGCTCTTCGCCCGGTACTCGAGATCGCCGAGATCGCTCCGTCGGCTGTTCCTCGACGAGTTCGTCGACGACGAGGGCCCGGTCGGTTCGTCCTCCGGGACCGGCGACGCGGGACTCGAACGGGCGGAGCACCTCTACGAGCGGGTGTTCCTCGAGTACGGGGACGACTCCGTGGCGCAGCTGGGGGGCGTGCACCTCGCATGCGAGCACTCGTCGCAGCTGCTGGCGAAGGTACTGGAGTGGGGGCGGCTGGCGGCGTACCTGGAGCAGTCCACGCGGTACGTGCCGTACGACGACCGGCCGGGCGGACGGTACCGATATATCGTGCCGCCGGAGATCGAGGGGTCACCACTGGAGGAGCGGTTCGAGCGGAGCTGCGACGAGGCGTTCGAGACGTACGCGCGGTGGCTCGAGCCGATGCAGGACTTCTATCGCGAGCATTATCCGAAGGATCCAGAGGACTCCGACTTCGTCTACCGCATGTCCATCCGGGCGAAGGCCTGCGACACGCTGCGGGGGCTTCTGCCCGCGGCGACGCGAACCAACGTGGGCATCTACGCCACGGGACAGGCGTACGAACAGCTTCTGCTGCGCATGCGCGCGCATCCCCTGGACGAGGTCCGGGCGTACGGGGAGCGCATGCTCGAGGAGCTCCGGAAGGTGATCCCGGCGTTCCTGACGAGGGTCGATCGGGAGGATCGGGGCGGCGCCTGGTCGCGGTACCTGGAGGACACGCGCGGACGAACGCAGGAGGTGGCGGGTCGGCTGTTGCACGAGGAACCCGAGCCTCGCCCTCACGTCGTGCTGACCGATTTCGACCCCGAGGGAGAGTACAAGGTCGTCGCGGCCGCGCTGTATGCCGCGTCCGCGCTCCCCGACGACCAGCTCCTCCGGCGCGTGGAGAAGCTGGCGCCGGCCGAACGCCTGGCCATCCTCGAGGCCGCCGTCGGCGAGCGGACGAACCGCCGGCACAAACCGGGGCGGGCCTTCGAGCGGACCTCCTACCGGTTCGACGTGTTGTGCGACTACGGCGCGTTCCGCGACCTCCAGCGGCACCGGCTCCTCACGATCGAGTGGCAGCCGCTCTCACCGCAGCACGGGTACGACCTGCCGCCGGAGGTCGAGCCCGCGGGCGCGCTCGGCGAGTGGCAGCGCGTCATGGAGGAATCCGCGAGCCTTCACGACGCACTCGTCGAACAAGGCCTCGTCGATGCCACGCAGTACGCGGTGGCGATGGCCTACCGCATCCGGTTCGTGATACAGATGAACGCCCGCGAGGCGATGCATCTCATCGAGCTCCGCTCGACGCCGCAGGGCCACCCGGCGTACCGGCGCGTGGCCCAGGACATGCACCGGCTCATCGCCGACGTCCATCCGGCGATCGCGGGCACGATGTCGTTCGTCGATCATTCCGACGTGGACCTCGAGCGGCTGGAGGCGGAGCGACGGACCGACGCCCGGCGAAGGGAGCTCGAAGCACGATGACGGCGCTCGACCGCGAGGGCTGGATCCTGACCGGGTTCGCGCTGCTCTTCTTCGCCGCGCTCGTGGTCTCGGTCTGCGGCTGGCTCCTCGTGTGGCGCACCCGTCGGCCGAAGGACGCCCCCGTCACGCCGGAGGAAGACACGGCGCCGGAGGAAGACGCGACGCCGGTGCTGCCGCCGGCCAATCCGCTTCGGTAGCGGAGCGATCAGCCGCTCTTGGCGGCTTTCTCCTTCTCCTCCTCGACGAGCTTCCGTCGCAGGATCTTGCCCACCATCGTCTCGGGAAGGGCGTCGCGGAACTCGATCTTCTTCGGCACCCGATAGCCGGTCAGCCCGGTCTTCGGGTCCTTGCACCACTTCACGATCTCCCCCGCCGTGGCCTCCTGGCCCTTGCGCAGCACGATGAACGCCTTCACGGCCTCGCCCGTGGTGTCGTCCGGTACGCCGACCACCGCGACCTTCTCGATCTTCTCGTGCCGGTACAGGACCTGCTCGATGTCCGTGGGATAGACGTTGAAGCCGGACACGATGATCATGTCCTTCTTCCGGTCCACGATCGCGAAGTACCCGCCGTCGTCGATCATCGCGATGTCGCCGGTGTGCAGCCACCGCCGTCCGTCGGCGTCCTGACGGATCATCTCGTCGGTCTCTTCCTTCTTGTTCCAGTACCCCAGCATCACCTGCGGTCCGGAGATGACGAGCTC
>JBHELK010000024.1:0-7218 GCA_046263085.1 Actinomycetota bacterium | reverse complement strand
CCGGGCAGGCCCCTGAGCTCGCTCCGCCCCGAGGCCAGGGCGGCGAGGATCAACCATCGATGGGCGATCGACTTGTCGCCCGGCACCGACACGGTGCCCCCGAACGCGCCGCCGGGCAGGATCCGTGCCCGCATCTCACGCGACCCGCACGGGCTCGAAGCCGTCGGCGGCCAGCGCGCCGAGGGCCTCGTCCGCGTGCTCGGCCAGGACCGTGAGATGGATGACACCCGCCGGCTCCCACGGCGAGTGCA
Organism: Actinomycetota bacterium; assembly: GCA_046263085.1. Taxonomy (GTDB): domain Bacteria; phylum Actinomycetota; class UBA4738; order UBA4738; family JACQTL01; genus JBHELK01. The sequence continues at coordinate 6,967 of JBHELK010000024.1, read as the reverse complement.
CGATCTGCAGGTCCTCGATGTTCACGGCGGCCTTCCCCAGGCCGGTCGTGACCTGGGCCAGGACGCCGGGACGGTCCGGCACCGGGAGCTGGATCAGGGCCATCCCCGCCCTCACCCGGGGCTTCGCCCCCAGGGCTCCCCTGGCCCGCTGCGCCTCCCCCAGGGCCCGGCGGAGGCCGGCGACATCCTGGTCGGCGATCAGGGCCCGCACCGAGCCGACCCGGTGCACGAAGAGGTCGATGGCCTCGAGCACGGCCTCCCGGTTCGCGCCGAGGATGCCCGTCCACAGCTCGGGATCTGAGCCGGCCAGCCGGGTGACGTCCCGGAACCCGCTGGCCGCGATGACCAGGGCCCTGGGATCGGCGTCGTCCTCGGCGCCGGCCAGCGACATCAGGGCGCTCGAGACCACCTGGGGGAGATGGCTCACCAGGGCCACCAGCCGGTCGTGGTGCTCGGCGTCCATGGTCAGTGGATGGGCGCCGAGCCGCGTTGCGTAGGACTCCAGCGACCGCACGGCCTCGGGGTCCGAGCGCGGGCCCGGTGTGAACACCCACGCCGCCCCCTCCAGCAACGAGGCGGAGGCCGCGTCGGGGCCGGTCCGCTCCGACCCGGTCATGGGATGCCCCCCCACGAAGCGCGCCGCCCCGTCCGGCGGGAGCACGCGATCCACATCGGCGAGCACCGTCCGCTTCACGCTCCCCACATCGGAAACGAGGGCCGCCGGGGACGCCTCGACCACCGCCAGGACGGCCTCGCCGATCGACGCCACGGGGGTGCACACGAACACCAGATCCGCCGGCTCGACGCACTCCCGGAGCGAGGCGGCCGCCTCGAGCCCGGCCCGTTCCGCAGCTGTCTCGAGAACGCTCCCGTTCGCGTCGAACCCCCGGACCCGATCGCCGGCCCGCGTCGCGGCCATGGCGATCGACGTCCCGATGAGCCCGGTGCCGACGACGGCCACGGTCGCCGGGTCAGCCGACGCCGAGGTCATCTCGGAGCGCCTCGGCCCCGTCCAGGTAGACGTGCTCGATGTCCTCGAGCCCGCGATCGGAGTTGAACTGGACCAGCACCCGGATGACCGCCGGCATGGAGCCGGTCACCGCCATCTCCCGCGCGCACAGGAGCGGGACGGCGGTCAGCCCGATGCGGCGGGCGGCCTCGGCCGGGAACACCGAGGTGATGTCCTCGGTGGCGGTGAAGAAGATGCTCACGAGCTCCTCGGTCTCCACGCGGTTGCGGTGGAGGATCTCGCGGACCAGGCGTTCCGTGGCCTCCAGCACCGCGTCGCGGGAATCCTCCCCGAGACGGATGGCCCCTCGAGCCGCCCTCATCGCGTTCGTCCGAACCATCCGACCATGGCTGAAGGCTACCGCCGAGGCCGCGGCGCGCCTCGCAGCGGACGGCCGGCTACAGGCCCGTGGCCCGGTACAGGGCCGACATCTCCGAGCGATCGAGCTCCCGATGCGCTCCCGCCGCGAGGCGGCCGAGCTTCACCGGTCCCACCCGGAGTCGAACCAGCCGGACCACCGGGAAGCCGACGGCGTCGAGCATCCGGCGCACCTCTCGCTTGCGGCCCTCCACCATGACCACGCGGAGGGCCCCGCGGCCGGCGCTCTGCCCGGCGACCCTGGCAGAGTGCGCCCGGGCCGGCCCGTCGTCGAGGTCCACGCCGCTCAGGATCCGGTTCACCGTCCGCTGGCTCGGCGCGCCCTGGACCTCGGCCAGGTACTCCTTCTCCACCGCGTACCGCGGGTGCATGAGCCGGTTCGCGAGCTCACCGTCGTTCGTGAGGAGCAGCAGCCCCTCGGAGTCACGATCCAGCCGGCCGACCGGGAAGACGCGCGGGCCCTCGGGCAGGTAGGCCGAGAGCGCGGGGCGACCCTGGGGGTCGTCCATCGTGCTCACGACACCCGCCGGCTTGTGCAGCGCGTAGGTGCGGATCTCCGGGTTCAGCTGGATGCGGTCGCCGTCGACCCGGACCTCGTCGTGCGCCGGATCGACCCGGTCGCCGAGCGTTGCGACGGACCCGTTGACGGTGACCCGCTCCTCGACGATCAACTGCTCGCAGGCCCGGCGCGACCCGAAGCCGGCGCGAGCCAGCGCTCGCTGCAGGCGCTCCTCGGGCATCTCCCCGGCCCCGGTGGGGCGCCGGCCTACGCGGACTCCTCGTCGCGAGCGCCGAGGAGCGGCGCGATGGGCGGCAGCGAGGCGAGGGAGTCGAGGCCGAGCCGCTCCAGGAACTCCGGCGTGGTGCCGTACAGCATGGGGCGCCCGGGGGCGTCCTCCCTGCCCACCTCGGCCACCAGGCCTCGCTCCACGAGGGCCCGGAGCACGCCGTCGGAGTCCACTCCTCGGATCGCGGAGAGCTGATGGCGGGTGACCGGCTGCTTGTAGGCCACGATGGCGAGGGTCTCGAGCGCGGCCTTCGTCAGCCGGGCGTGCCGGGAAGAGAGCACGAACCGCTCGACGAACGGCTTCGCGTCGGGATGGGTGGAGAGTCGCCACCCGCCGGCCACGTTGCGAAGCACGATGCCCGAGCCCCGGGACTCGTACTCGCGCGCCAGATCCTCGAGGGCCGCCTCGACGCTGGGGCGGTCGGCCTCGAGCGTCTGGGCCAGCGCCCCCGCGGGCATGGGCTCGTCGGTCACGAACAACACGGCCTCGACGGCCCGGCGGATCTCGTCAGGTTCCGGCATCGACCCCTCCCTCATCCTCGAGTGGAACGTTGGCGGTCGGCAGACCCTGCCACCGAACCTGGATCTCCCCGAACGTGTCCGCCTGCTCGAGCTCGACCTTCCCTTCACGGTGAAGCTCGAGCAGGGCCAGGAACCGGACCACCACATGGATCCGATCCTGGCAGTCGGCGACCAGATCCCGGAACCACGCCGTCCCCGTCTCGCCGAGCCTGGCCTCGACGTGGCGGATGGCCTCGGAGACGGAGGCCCGGATCGGGGCCACGTGGGACAGGTCGACTGCCGGTGGCGGGCGCAGGGCCGCGGCCGCCGTGCGCACGAGCATCTCCGGCGTCACGTTCTCCATGACGTCGGGGTAGAGGTGCGCGAACTCCTCGGGCGGTGCGGCTCCCCGGTTCACGAACCGCGCGCTCTCCTCGAGCATCCGCCGGACCTCGACCGCCATCCGGCGGAACGCGGCCAGCTCCAGGCTGCGCGCGTAGGCCAGGTCGGGCGACCCGGACAACAGGTCCTCGTCCCGGAGCTCCTCTGGCTTCGGCATGAGCCGGCCCACCTTCAGCTCCAGCAGGACGGCGCAGATGGCCAGGAACCATGTGGCCTCCTCCAGGTTCCACTCGCCGACGTCCTTCGCTCGGGCCAGGAAGCGGTCGGTCACCGCGGAGACCGAGACGTCGCACACGTCGACCTTGTGATCGAGGATCAGCTCGGCCAGGGCGCGGAACGGCCCCTGGAAGACCGGGAGCTCGACGGCGAACTCGGGGCTCACGTGAGGCTCATCCCGGCCCGGACGTCGTTCATCGTCTTCTCCACCACCGGCCGGACCTTCGCAGCACCCTCCACGAGCACCTGCTCGGCGACGTCCGGCGTGGCCTCGAGCTCGGCCCGCCGCTCCCGGAACGGGCGGTAGTACTCCACCATCCGCTCGGCCAGGTTCTCCTTGCACTTCACGCACCCCAGCGTGCCGGCGCGGCATCCGGCCTCGGTCTGGTCGAGGATGTCGTGCGAGAACTGCGTGTGGAGCGCGTAGACCGGACAGATCTCCGGCCGCCCCCGGTCCCCCAACCGGATCTTCTGTGGATCCGTGATCATCTCTTTCACCTTGCGCCGCATGGTGTCCGGGTCGTCACGCACGCCGATGTCGTTGCCGAGGGACTTCGACATCTTGCGACCATCGGTGCCCGGGATGAGCGCTGCCTCGGACAGCAGCGCCTGCGGCTCCACCAGCACGTCTCCGTAGAGCCGGTTGAAGCGGCGGACGATCTCCCTCGACAACTCCAGGTGCGGCAGCTGGTCCTCGCCGACCGGGACGAGCTCGCCCCGCACGACGGCGATGTCGGCCGTCTGCAGCACCGGGTACCCGAGGAGGCCGTAGTTCGCGATGTCGCGCTCGGCGAGGTCGCGCAGCCGCTCCTTGAACGTGGGCACTCGCTCGAGCCACCCCAGGGGCGTCAGCATCCCCAGGAGCAGGGCCAGCTCCGAGACCTCCGGGACGTCGGACTGCCGGTACACCGTGGAGCGGCCCGGGTCGATCCCCGCCGCCAGCCAGTCCAGGACGAGCCCGCGAACCCTCCCCGGGAGGTCCTCGGTCCGGTCGAAATCGGTTGTGAGCGCGTGCCAGTCGGCCAGGAAGAAGTAGGCGTCGTGCTCCTCCTGGAGGCGGAGCATGTTCTGGATGTTGCCGAACCAGTGCCCCACGTGGAGGGGGCCGGTCGGCCGGTAGCCCGTGAGGACGCGGGCGCGGCGCTCGGGATCCGTTGCGGCGGCGGGCGAGTCTTCGATGCTGCGATTCTAGCCCGGCCCCTGCGCGTCTCCCGGGAGCTAGGGCAGGCAGTCCCCGACGCCGATGAGCCTGCACACGGCGTTGCCGAGCACCCGCACGATCGACAGGGCCGGCGCGGCCAGCAGGAAGAAGACGAGGAGCATGAACAGGGGGAGGTACTCGTCAAGCCCCTGGTAGACCTGCCGGGCACGTGGTGGCAGGACCCTGGCAACGAGCTTGGCGCCGTCGAGCCCGGGGAACGGCAGCAGGTTGAACACGAACAGCACCACGTTCACCACCAGCCCGGCGAACAGGAAGATCGTGACGGTCGCGCCGGCGGAGGACCCTGTCGCCCGCAGCCCCAGGCCGAAGGCCACGGCGAGGGCCAGGTTGGCCAGGGGGCCGGCCAGACACCACCACACGGCGCCCCGGGAGGGATTCCGCATGGCGGCCGGGTCGTACGGCTGAGGCTTGGCGTAGGCGAAGACCGGGACGAGGTTCCCCGCGGCGACCAGGATCAGCAGGAGCGCGGGCAGGAGCAGCGTCCCGAACTTGTCGATATGGGGCCGGGGATCGAGGGTCATCCTCCCCCACCGCCGGGACGACCAGTCGCCGAGTTTCGACGCCGACCAGGCATGCGCGTACTCGTGGATCACCACGCTCGGCAACAGGACGAGGGCCATGAAGATGGCGAGCTTGACTTCGAGGCTCATGCCCGGCTCCCCTCAGCCTCCGGTCCAGGGCGGGGCTACGATACCGTGCCCCCGGGCTCCGCCGGCGGCCCTGGGGCCCACGTCAGGCCCATGTCCCGATCCAGCTCCCCTTGAGATCGAATCAGGGACCGTGTGCGACGCGGAGGTCATCCGCGAAGCTCTCACCGGCTGTGGTCGAGGTCGAGACGCCCAGCAGCGTCGCAACCGTCACCCCCAGATCTGCGAAACTCGACCTTACCTCGAGGTCGAGGCCTTCACCTTCGAAACCGGCTCCCAGGACGGGGACCCGTTCCCTGGAGTGGTCCGTGGGCAGGGTGGTCGGATCGCAGCCGTGGTCGCCGGTGATGAACATGACTCCGCCTCCCAGGGCTTCCCGGAGCTCCGGGATCCGGCGATCGAAGGCCTCGATGCACCGGGCGTACCCGGCGGCGTCGTTCCGGTGACCGTACTTCGTGTCGAAATCCACGAGGTTGGTGAAGACCAGGGCGGGCCCGGGATGTCCCAGGAGCTCGAGCGTGATCCCGATGCCGTGGTCGTTGGACTCCGAGTAGCGGGACTCCGCGACCCCCCGCCCCGAGAAGACGTCACCGATCTTCCCCACGCCGTACACGGGGACCCCGGCCGCGGCGCAATCGTCGAGCACGGTGGGCTCGGGAGGCTCGACCGCATAGTCCCTCCGGTCGGGCGTTCGCTCGTAGCTCCCCGCCGTCCCCCGGAACGGGCGCGCGATCACCCGCCCCACCCGGTGCTCGCCGACGAGGAGACCCCGCGCCACGCGACACCACTCGTACAGCGTCTCGAGCGGCACCACATCCACGTGGCACGCCACCTGGAAGACGGAGTCCGCGCTCGTGTACACGATCGGCCGGCCCGTCCGGACGTGCTCCTCCCCCAGTCGTTCGATGATCTCCGTCCCGGAGGCGGGCTCGTTGCCGAGGACCTCGTGGCCGGTGGCCTCCTCGAAGGGGCGGACGACCTCGTCCGGGAACCCGTCCGGGTAGGTGGGGAACGGGTGCTCGAGCGCCACGCCCGCGATCTCCCAGTGGCCGGTGGTCGAGTCCTTTCCGGCGGATCGTTCCGTGAGCGCGCCGTGGACCGTCCCCTGCGCCGCACGTGGCGCCACGCCCTCGATCCCGGTCACGAGCCCCAGGCCCATCGCCTCGAGGTTCGGTGCCCGGATCCCGCCGACGGCTCGCGCCGTGTTGCCCAGCGTGTTCGATCCCTCGTCGCCATACGCGGCGGCGTCGGGCGCATCCCCCACGCCGAAGGAGTCGCAAACGAGCACCAGCACCCGCGGGACGCGGGCGTCGAGCGCCACGAGTCAGGAGGCCTTCTGCTTGCAGGTGATGCAGAGACGCGCCCAGGGGATGGCTTCCAGGCGCTCCTCGCCGATCGGCTCGCCGCAGCGCTCGCAGACCCCGTAAGTGCCGCGTGGCACCTTGGCCAGCGCGTGCTCCACGTCCTTCAGGTTCTCCCGCAGCTCGCCCACGAGGGACAGGAGGCGTCCCCGCTCCGCGGTGCTGTGCGCGCTGTCTGCGAACCCCCGGTCGAGCTCCCCCCCGAATTCGTCGGAGTCAGGGTCGAATCCCTGCTGGTAGATCTCCGTGCGTAGCGCGTCGCGGTGTTCCTCGAGCGATGCCCGCAGCGCGTCGACGGTCGCCGGATCGAGTCCGCTCATGCGCCGACCTCCTCCTTCCGACGGCGCCGCGGAGGCGCGCGGCGAGCGCGCGGATGCGAGGAGAAGTACACCTCCCGCAGGTGCTGCTCCGTCACCAGCGTCTAGATCTGGGTGGGGGACACGC
>JBHELK010000023.1:0-56512 GCA_046263085.1 Actinomycetota bacterium | reverse complement strand
CACCGTGGCGTCCGTGTCGTCACCGGTCCAGAACCGGAACACGCGCTCGTAGTGCGACCCCCCGTCGAGCACGTCGGAGATGTCCCACCCCTGCACGAGCCCGCCGGAGTTGGCGAAGTACACGACGCCGCGCGTCTCGTCGAAGGCGACGGAGCTCTCGATCGAGATGTCGCCGTCGCCGATGTCGGACAGCAGCTGGTCGTCCCAGCCCTGCACGCGCATCACGATCTGCGGGGACACCTGGACGAGGTGCTTGTCGTCGTAGTGCCGGTTGAGCCGCACCACGTAGAACCAGGAGTTCTCGCCGCCCTCGAGCATGTAGTCGCCGACGATGAGGGGGGCGCCGTCCCAGTCGCTGTTCCACCGCCAGTCGGGCTGCGACTGGGAGTCGAAGGACCAGAGCACCGCCGGGGGCGAGCGATCGAGCGCGATCACTCTGAGCAGGTTGTCGCGGGAGCCCCCGTAGTACAAGGGATAGCCATCGGGATCGGAGGTCGCCGAGCCCTTGGCCAGATCGCCGGTGACGAGGTCCTGCCGCAGCGGCCCCCCCGTCCGGCCGTTCAGGAAGTGGTAGTGGTCGTCGTAGGCGCCCTCACGGATCTCGATCGTGCCGTCCTCGTGCGGGATCACGTTCGGCTGCCCGGTCCAACCCGTGCCGCACCACGTCTTCGTCTCGCTGCCGGCTGTGGACTGCGCGCACATCGCGCCCGACTCCGGATACGCCCACAGGATCTGCGGATGCTTCGGGACCGGGCCCTCGCCGTAGTAGTCGCGGGTGAGGTTGCCCCGCCAGGTGGTGAGGCCGGGGATCTTCGTGTTCACCGGTTTCGATGGGACGATGGGGCTCACGCTTGGGTGGGCCGTCGGCTCCTGTTCCGCGGGGGGCGCTCCGCTCCTTCGCGGCGCTACGCGCTCCCGATGCTCAGAGCCCCCGCTCCGCAGGCCCGACGGCCCGTCGCCGCCTGATGCCGCGACACGCCAGAACGACACAGCGAGGATCGCCAGGACGAGGAGGACGAACAGCTGTCGGTAGCTTCTTCGCGGGAGGCGGTGGGCACCGGGCATGCTCGAGTCGATGGTACCGGCAGAGTCGCGATTGCTCGAGAGCCGTCTCCGGGGCAGAGTGGTGCCGTGGATACGGCCACGGGTGAGGTCGTCGGGCTCCTCCAGCAGCTCATCCGCAACGCGTGCGTCAACGACGGCACGATGGAGTCGGGCGGCGAGATCCGCAGCGTCGATGTGCTCGAGACCTACCTCGAGGGCAGCGGCGTGGACCTCCAGCGCTACGAGCCGGTGCCCGGGCGGGCGAGCCTGGTCGCTCGCATCGATGGCAGCGACCCGGGGGCGCCGTCGCTGATGCTGATGGGCCACACCGACGTCGTGCCCGTGAACGCCGCGAGCTGGCGGCAGGATCCCTTCGGCGGCGAGATCGTCGACGGCGAGCTGTGGGGCCGGGGCGCCGTCGACATGCTCAACCTCACCGCGACCATGGCCGTGGCCACGAAGCGGCTCGGGCGAAGCGGCCGGCGACCTCGCTCGACGCTCGTGTACCTCGCGGTGGCCGACGAGGAGGCCCTCGGGACGCACGGCGCGAAGTGGCTCGTCGACAACGAGGCAGAGTCGATCGTCACGGATTACGTCATCACGGAGTCCGGCGGCTACCGAATGCCACTCGGCTCGGCCGGCCCGAAGCTCCCGGTGATCGTGGCGGAGAAGGGCACGTACTGGTGCCGCATCCGCGTGCGAGGCACGCCGGGGCACGGCTCGATGCCGTTCCGGAGCGACAACGCGGTGCTGAAGGCGGCGGAGGTGGTCCGCCGCATCGGCGAGTTCACGCCGGACACCGACGTCCACGACGTATGGCGCCGCTTCGTGGAGTCCGCGGAACTCCCGCCGGAGATCGCGGGGGCTTTGCTCGAGCCGGAGACACTCCGGGCGTTCGTGGAGTCGACGCCCGACCTCGGCCTGGCCAGGATGACCCACGCCGCGACGCACACCACGTTCGCGCCCACGGTGGTGCACGGCGGCGTGAAGACCAACGTCATCCCCGATACCGTCGACCTGGAGATCGACATCCGCACGCTGCCCGGCCAGACCGGGCCAGACGTCGAGAACATGCTCGTGGAGGCGCTCGGCGATCTGTACGACCAGGTCGAGATCACGCCGATCAGCGGCGACGAGGCCACCCGGTCCAAGGTCGACACGCCGCTGTGGGACTCGCTGTCGAAGGTGAGCGCGTCACTGGTGCCGGGGTCCGCCACGATCCCCTTCATCTTGGTCGGCGCGACCGACGCCAGGTTCTTCCGAGGCGCCGGCTCGGTCGCCTACGGCTACGGCCTGTTCAGCGAACGGATCTCCTTCGCCGACTTCGCCTCTATGTTCCACGGCGACAACGAACGAGTCGACCTCGAATCCCTCGACCTCACCACGAAGCTCTGGGAAGGCGTCCTCGAAGACTTCCTGGGCTAGCGACCACATGCGCCCCATCACGTCGGCGGTCCTCCCGGGCGACTTCGAGGCGATACGATTGGCTCGAGATGGATGCGGCCGAGCGCAGGCGGTCGGACCGTCGATTCGTGGCGGGATGGATCCTCGCGCCGACCGGTATCGCAATGACGCTCTTCTTCTCGATGGTGGTCGTCTCGACGCTGCTGGACGTGTTCGGTCCGGAGGGATGCGTGCCCCTCGAGGGGGATGCCATGGACTGCTCCATGAGGGCGGCATTGTCCGCATCGCTCCCCGGTCTCCTCGGCCTCGTCGCGGGTGCGTTGGTCGCCCTGTGGGGCTTCGTTCTGGCTCGTCGCTGAGGTCAGCTGACGGATTTCGTGAGGAACTTCAGCATCAGCGCGTTGGTGCGCTCCGTGGCTTCGAACTGCGGGACGTGGCCGATGTTTGGCATCAGCAGGAGCTCGGCATTCGGGAGCGCGTCGGCGAGTCTCGGCGCCAGTCGAACGGGCAGAAGGCGGTCCTTCTCGCCCCACACGACCAGGGCGGGCTGACGAACCCGCTGCATCCTGGCCCAGAAGGGCTTCGGCGGCTCGGTCACGATGTGGCGCAGCGAGTCGAGGAACGCCATGCGCGCCTCCACCGTGCTGTACACCCGGATGAACTCATCTGCCGCCGCGGCGCGCGCCGTCTCCGTCAGCACCGACGGGTCGACGAACAGCTGCGACATCACGAAGCGCATCAGGCGCTCGCGAACCGGGAACGGGATCATCGCGATCTCGCTCGGGATCACCTTCATGAACCCCAGCAGGTAGCGGACCCGTAGCCCCGGCACCGCCGGCGCCAGCAACAGCAGCGACGACACCCGGTCCGGGGAGCGCGCCGCGAGCTCGAGCGACGCCCGGCCGCCCATCGAGTTGCCGACCACCGCCGCCTGCTCCACATCGAGCGCCTCCAGCAGCTTGCGCATCGTGCGCGCGTAGAACCGCGGTGTGTACTCCGTCTTCGGTTTCGCGGACTCCCCGTGCCCGGGCATGTCCGGGACGATCAGCCGGAAGTGCTTCGCGAGCTCCCCGAGGTTGGGGAGCCACGACACCTTGGTCGCGCCCAACCCGTGCAGGAACAGCACCGGGGGCGCGTCGGGCGGACCGTAGACGTAGCACGACAGCTGCACGTCACCGGCCTCGACGTCGACCTGCTCGACGTCGGCCGCCGTGCGCTTCCGTCCGGTGAACTCGAACATGGTCTGCATCCGGACGGCCATGTCGAGGTTCCCTCGGACCGCCAGGGCCCCCGATCGCATGGCGAGCGGGCCCTCCAGCGCGCCCTCATCCATGGAAAGCCAGGTCTCGGCGTCGGTGGTGACGGTGAAGGTGGGCGCCAGGCTCGGTCCCTCGCGCACGTGGCACGTCTTCTGGATGACGGAGACCGTGTAGAGCTCGTCGCCGACGTGCAGCTCCCACTCGGCGGCGACACCCTCGGCGGCCTTGCGGCGGAAGCGTTTCGGAAGCGACCGAACCCGGTCGCGGATCGTCGTCGGTGGGTGAACCTGGGTGAGCCTCTTGGCCACGTCTTCTTTCAGGGTACCCGAGGGTTGCCTTGGTCGGGGGGAGCGCCGGGTAACTTTTCCCACGGGATCAACGTCCCAAAACCGCCGGGGTTGCGACTGCTCCCTTGCCGCCAAGCAGGCCGAGCGGCTACCTTGCCATCCGTGCCCGACGCGCCGAAGACACGCAGCCTGGTGCTCATCCTGGCGAAGGACCTGGCCTCCCGGCTCGCCACGCCGACGCTCGTCGTCGACGAGAACGGCATGCTCGTCTACTTCAACGAGGCCGCGGAGTCGGTCTTCGGCACGACCTACGCCGACTCCGGGCTCCAGGGGTACGAGGACCTCGCCAAGACCTTCCAACCACAGGACGACGCCGGCAACCGCATCGCCCTGAAGGAGCTCCCGATCACCGTCGCGGTGCTGGAGCGGCGCCCGGCCCACGGCACGCTCTCGATCGAGGCCAACGATGGCGTGACGCGCCACCTCGCGGCGACGGCCTTCCCACTGTTCGCCCACAAGGACGAGCTCGTCGGCGCCATCTCCATCTTCTGGGAGCGACTGGACGGCGAAGCGTGAGGACCCGCCCATGAGAGCGGTCGTGTGGGGCTGTCGCGGATCGCTGGCATCACCCGGGCCGGAGACCGTGCGCTACGGCGGCAACACGTCCTGCCTCGAGGTCCGGCTGTCCGACAACACGCTGCTCGTGCTCGACGCCGGTACCGGCATCCGTCCGCTCGGCGTGGCGATCGGCGCGGACCCACCGGCACGCATCGACATCCTGCTCACGCACCTGCACATCGATCACCTCGAAGGGCTCGGGTTCTTCGGCCCCCTGTGGAACCCACAGATCGAAGTGCACATCTGGGGGCCGTCGTCGCCGACCCGCTCGCTCGAGCAGCGGATCGGGATGTACCTGTCGCCGCCGCTGTTTCCGATCCATCTTCGCGAGATCCCGTCGAATCCGATCTTCCATGACGTGCCCTCGGAGGAGTGGCGGATCGGGGGGGCCACGGTCGCGGCCGGCCTCATCAACCACCCCGGGCCGACGGTCGGGTACCGCATCCAGGAGGACGACCGCACGCTCGCGTACATGCCGGACCACGAACCGGCGCTCGGCGTGGAGGATCTGACGACCGCTTCGCCGGAGTGGGTCTCGGGCGTCGGCGTGGCCTACGGCGTCGACACGCTCTTCCACGATGCGCAGTACACGCAGGAGGAGTACGACATGCGCGTCGGCTGGGGGCACTCGAGCACGGAGCACGCGGTGAACTTCGGGCGCCTGGCGAAGGTTCGGGACTTCGTGATGTTCCACCACGACCCGCTGCACTCGGACGACCGCCTCGACGCCCTCCTGCGCTACGCGCGCGAGCTGTGGGGCGAGGATCAGGGCTCGATCCAGATGGCCTATGAGGGCCTCATGATCGAGGTGTGATCCCACCCGGCTACGCCGTCCGGCCGGCGAACCGGAGCGATCTCGACGCGGTGACCCGTGTTTCCGTCGCCTGCGACATGCTCGATTGGGGGTCTGCCGCCGTCGAGGCGCAGGACATCCTCGACGACTGGGACCGGCCGTCGTTCGACCTCGAGCGCGACAGCGTGGTCGTCGCCACGGAGGAGGCCGGCCAGGTCGTGGGCTACGGCTTCGTGGCGACCGAAGGTGATCCGGTCGAGCTGGAGGGGTGGGGCGCGGTCGACCCAGACCATCAGGGGCGCGGCATCGGAGCGCTGCTGATCGAGCGGATGGAGGCGATCGCCGGCGTGCACGCAGCCCGGGCCGATGGCGCTGTGCTGCTCCGCATGGTGGTCGCGTCCGTGAACACCGCTGCCGCCGAGCTCGTGCAGGCGCACGGGTACGCCCCCGTGCGGAGCTGGTGGCACATGGAGGCGGACCTCGAGGCGGGGTCCGAACCGGGCCCGGCGCCCGACGGCATCCGGATCGAGCCCTTCCGCGCCGGCGGCGACGACGAGCGGATCTACTCGGTCATCGAGGAGTCCTTCGCCGAGCACTGGGGGTTCTCGCCGACGCCGTACGACGAGTGGCGCAGGCAGCATCTCGAGCGTGGAAGTCTCGATCCGTCCCTCTGGTTCCTGGCGTGGGACGACGATCGGGTGGCCGGCGCGATCACCGCGGGCATGCGGCTCGAGATGGGATGGATCGGGGAGCTCGGCGTGCTGAAGCCGTGGCGAGGACGAGGGATCGCGGCGGCGCTCCTGCGGCGCACGTTCGCCGAGATGGCCGCGCGCCGGTATGGACGCGTCGGGCTTAACGTCGACGCACAGAACACGACCGGGGCGACGGCCCTCTACGAGAAGGTCGGCATGCGCGTGATGAAGCGCTTCGACGTCTCCGAGAAGGAGATCAGGCCGGGGCGTTCCACGACCGCATGACGCGTCGCTCCCGCTCGTGGCCGAGGATCGAGAGCGTGCCGGGGTCGAGCCCGAACAGGCTTGCGCTCTCGGCGCGCAGCGAGAGGTAGCGCGCCGCCAGGATCCGCAGACAGTGCCCGTGGGCGAAGAGGAGGACGTCTCCCTCCGGCTCGCCGATCAGGTCGAGGACCGCGTCCATCCGGCGACCCACGGCCTCCGTCGTCTCTCCACCGGGACAGCCGTCCCGCCACAGGTCCCAGCCGGGACGATCGGTACGGATCTCCTTCGTGGTGAGGCCCTCGTACTCGCCGTAGTCGAACTCCGCGAGGTCGTCGACGATCTCCGGCTTACCGAAGCCGGCCAGCTCGGCCGTCTGACGCGCGCGGAGACGAGGACTGGACAGCACGCGGGCGAACTCGTGGCCGGTCAGCCGAGTCGCGAGGGTCTTCGCCTGTCCCTCGCCGGCGGGCGTCAGCGGGACGTCGGTGCGTCCGGTGTGCTTGAGATCGCGCGACCACTCGGTCTCGCCGTGCCGTACCAGCCAGAGCTGCACGGGGTCAGCTCGGCGACCAGGTGAGATCGACCTCGACGAGGATCAACTCGGCATCGCTGGTCGCGCGGATGTCGATCTCCGGTTCGTCGCCGATCTTCGCCGCGTCGCCCGTGTGCATCTCGTTGCCGTTGACCGATACCGCCCCCTGGATGACGTACAGATAGCCCCCCATCCCGTCGCCGAACTTGTGGGAGAGATCCTGGCCAGCCGGTAGCGTGGAGACATAGACCGACGCGTTGCCGTGCACCTTCGCCGCCTCGCCGCCCTCCGGGGAGATGGCGCGCAGCAGCCGCCCGTTTCGGTCCTCCTTCGTGAACACCCTCTGCTCGACCCCGGGATCGAGACTCCGCTCCGAGGGCATGATCCAGATCTGGATGAAGCGCATCGGCTCGGTCTCGCTGCCGTTCTGCTCGGAGTGGTACGCGCCCCGCCCGAGGGTCATGCGCTGCACCGATCCTGCGGGCAGCGGCCCGGGTGAGCCGCCCACGTTGTCCTCGTGCCGGAAGGTGCCCTCGACGACGTAGGTCAGGCCCTCGATGTCGCGGTGCGGATGCATGGGCCAGATCGCGCCCGGGATCAGGTGGTCGTCGTTGAACACCCGCATGTTCCCCCAGCCCATGTTGTCCGGATCGCGGTACCGGTCGAAGGAGAAATGCCAGCGGGCCGTGAACCAGTCGCCCTCCTCCCGCCAGATCTCCTCGTCACGTCTGATCAGGATGCTCACGCGCGTGTCCCCTCTTTGTCCCTCGCGCGACTGTAGGGTAAAGGGGCTTGTTGCATTTCGCGTCGGGGAGGGCATGCTGGAACCACCTGAGCAAAGGAGGGCACATGCAGAATGCTTCGACCTCGTCTCGCTCGAGGGTGGGTGCGGGCCCCGTCCTCGCGGTGATCGGGGCGGCCCTGGTCATCATCAGCAAGTTCCTCGAGTTCGGGAAGATCTCCGGGGGCGGTCAGAGTGCGACCGTGAACGGGACCGGGGTCATCCTCATCGCGGGGGTCATCCTCGCTGTCGTCGGGGTCCTCATGTGGCTCGCGAAGAGCTCGGGGGCCGACAAGGCGCTCGGCATCCTGGCGATCATCGCGGGAGCGTTCGGAGCCATCGTCTCAGCGGCGCTCCTCACGAAGGACGCGATCATCAGCAGCATCGCGAACACGGCGGCGCAGGAAACCCTCATCAAGAACGCGGTTGACGCGGGGCGACTCACCGTGAAGATCGGGCTGGGCCCGTATCTGGCACTCGCCGGATCGATCCTCGTCATCGTGGCGGGCATCGCAAACCTCGTCACGAGCGGCAAGAACAAGGACATGGCTCGCGAGCCGATGGCCGCGGCTCCCCCGCCCATGCCGACACCGAACCCGTAGCGAACCCTCTGAACCGCGGAGACTGATCCCGTACGAGAGTCCGGGGTCAGTCTCCCGCGGGCCAGTGCTCGACCTCGACCCCAGGAAAATCGAAGTCTCGAGGATTGCCGGTCGCGATCCGCCCGCCGACTCCCACGGCGGCGGCGGCGATCAAGGCATCGGATTGTGAGGCCGTCCGCCCTCGCTTGGCCCGTGTTCGCCGCCAGTAGCCCGCAAGCCGCCCCTCCGGTATGCCGAGGGGCGCGACGACCAGTCCTCCAAGAAGCCTGATGAATGCGTCCTCCTCTCGCGGACGGACACCTCGAGCCACCTCCTCCACATTGATCGCGCACGTGAATGGGACATCTCCCACCTGTTCGAGTCGATCGACGCGCGAGACGGTGCCCTGGCGACCCTTGAGGTAGTCGATCAGCACCGTGCTATCGAGCAGGACGTTGGCCAACTCAGCCGATGCGCCGCGGATCGGCGCGGCGCTGGGCATGGACCCATGCTGCGGGGTCCTCGTCCCACTCGTGCCCGCCGTCGGAGATGGTCCCAGCGGCTGACTTCAGGGATCGCCACCGTCGTTCCTGCTCGACCGCTCGACTGATCGCCTCGGCGATGAAGGGGCTTCGCCCTCGCGGCCCAACGAGACAGTCGAGCTCTCTCAGCAGCTCGTCGTCGAGGGTCACGTGTATCCGAGTGGCCACAGTGGGCTTATGTTAGCACACTGATCGGCACACTTCTTGGGATCCGGGCTGGTCAGAGCTCGCCGAGCCAGGGCGCGGCGTCCTTCGCGTGGTAGGTGAGGATGAGGTCGGCACCGGCCCGGCGGATCGCGGTGAGCACCTCGAGCGTCGTCTTGCGCTCGTCGAGCCAGCCGTTCGCGGCCGCCGCCTTGACCATCGCGTACTCGCCGCTGACGTTGTACGCAGCCATCGGGAATCCGGTGGCGTCCTTCGCGGTGCGGATGACGTCGAGGTACGGCAGCGCAGGCTTCACCATCACCATGTCCGCGCCCTCCTCGATGTCGGTGACGATCTCCCGAATGGCCTCCTCGGCATTCGCCGGATCCAGCTGGTACCCCGCGCGGTCGCCGAACTGCGGCGCGCACTCGGCCGCGTCGCGGAACGGCCCGTAGAACGCCGACGCGAACTTCGCCGCATACGACAGGATGCCGGTCCGCTCGAACCCGTCCTGATCGAGCGCCTCGCGGATCGCGGCCACCTGCCCGTCCATCATGCCGCTCGGCGCCACGAGATCGGCCCCCGCCTCGGCCTGCGACACCGCGATGCGGCGGAAGATCTCGAGCGTGCGGTCGTTGTCGACCTCACCGGCATCGGTCAGCACGCCGCAGTGGCCGTGGTCGGTGTACTCGTCGAGGCAGAGATCGGCGATGACCACCGCGTCCTCCCCCAGCTCCTCGTGAAGCGCCCTGATCCCCTGCTGGGCGATGCCGGAGGGAGCGTGCGACTGGGATCCCTCGGGATCCTTGATCGCCGGGACCCCGAAGAGCACGAACGACGAGACACCCCTGCCCATGATCTCCACCGCTTCCTTGCGCAAGGACTCCAGCGTGTGCTGGGCGTGGCCGGGCATGGAGGCGATCGGCACGGGCTCCTCGATCCCCTCCTTCACGAACAGCGGCGCGATCAGGTTCCGGGGCGACAGGTCGGTCTCCCGCACCAGGCGGCGGAGGGCCTCGCGGGCACGCATGCGGCGGGGGCGGGATGCGGGGAAGCTCATGGATACAGATTCTCCAACGCCCGCACGATCCCGTCCACGGTGTGGGGCTCGGCCACCTCGTCGACCCAGAACCCGGCCCGGCTGGCGGCGTCGGCGGTGACCGGGCCGATGGCCACGCTCGGCTCGCGGCGGACTCCGGCCATCCGGACGAAGCCCTCCACCGTGGAGGCGCTGGTGAAGACGAGGGCGTCCACCGAGCCATCGTTCAGGGCCTCGCGGGCCGCGTCGGGGAGCACCTCGAGGTAGCGGGTGCGGTAGGCATCCACCCGCACGGGCGTCCACCCTTTCTCGCGGAACCGTTCCTCGAGGCCCTCCGGCGCGATGTCGGCGCGCGGGAACAGGACGCGCCCCTCGCCCGAGGGGAACGCCTCAGCCAGCGCGTTCGTCGTGTGGGGATCGGCCACCAGCTCCACCTCCACCCCAGCCTCCGCCAGCTTCTCGGCGGTGGCGGGGCCGACCGCCGCCACCCGGGACGGGATCCGCGGCGGCAGGCCGAACCGGTGGACCCGCTCGAGAACCGAGTCCACAGCCCGAGGGCTCGTGAACGAGATCCAGGCGAAGTCCCCGGCGGCCAGCATGCGAACGGCCCGATCGAGCTCCGTCGTGTCCTCGAGCTCGACGATCTCGATCGACGGCGCCTCGATGACCCGCGCGCCGCGCTCCCGGAGCTGCGATGCCAGCTCCGAGGACTCCTCCGCCGGCCGCGTGATGAGGATCGTGCGCCCCTCGAGGCTCACGGCTGCAGGTCGGCGAGGATCTCCCGCGCCCCCCGGTCGAAGAGGTCCTGCGCGGCGTGCATCGCCACGTCGGCGTTCCTCGGCCCCTCCACGTAGGTCTCGAGGAAGTTCGTGCCGTCGGCCCGGAACACGACCCCCCGCAGGTGCACGCGCTCCCCGATGAGCTGCGCGTGCGCGCCGAGGGGCAATGCGCATCCGCCGCCGAGCAGGGAGACGAGCCGCCGCTCGGTGTCGAACGCCGCGTGCGAGGCGTCGTCGTCGACGCCCTCGACGACCTGCCGCGTGTCTCCCTCCGCGCGGGTCTGCACGGCGAGCGCCCCCTGGCCCGGGGCCGGCACCATCTCGTCCTCCTCCAGCCGTTCGACGTGCGCGGGACGGATCCCCAGGCGCTCCAGCCCGGCCTCCGCCAGGAGCAGGCCGTCGACCTCCTCCTCGTCGAGCCTCCGCATCCGTGTGTCGACGTTGCCGCGGATCTCCACCACCTGGAGGTTCGGTCTGGCCCGCACGAACTGCCCCCGGCGGCGCAGGCTCGAGGTGCCGACCAGGTCGCGCTTGCGACGGAGCTGGCCGTGTTTCGTCACGAGCACGTCGTACGGCGAGGCCCGCTCGGGTACGGCGGCGACCACGACGCCCTCGGGATCCTCGCTGGGGAGGTCCTTCGCGGAATGGACGGCCAGGTCGATCTCGCCCTGTTGCAGCGCCCGCACGATCTCCTGGACGAAGAGGCCCTTCACGCCGGCGTTCGAAGCCGACGCGTCTGCGCTCGTGTCCCCGGTCGTGACCATCGGCACCAGCTCGCATCGGGCGCCGGCCGCCTCGAGGAGCGACGCCACCTCGCGCGCCTGCGCCAGCGCCAGCTGCGAGCGGCGCGTGCCGATCCTCAGGAGGTCCGGGTTAGAGGAAATCGCGGATCGCCTCGGGGAGCTCCTTGCGGGTGCCGGTCACGAACGGGGTCTCCTCCTTCACGTACAGCCGCGACCTCGAGGTGCGGAGCCGACGGATGCAGTCGACGAGCTCCGGGAGCGTGTCGGACTCGAAGGCCAGGATCCACTCCCAGTCCCCGAGGCCGAAGGCGCTCGTGGTGTTGGCGAGCACGCCGGGGAACTCGCGCCCCATCTCACCGTGCTCGCGAAGGAGCACGGCCCGCTCCTCCTGCGGCAGGAGGTACCACTCGTGTGTGCGCACGAACGGATACACGCACAGGTAGCCCTTCGGCGGGACGCCCCGAAGGAAGGCCGGGATGTGATCCGGGGCGGTCTCCGGTGGCCGGGCCACGCCGAGGAACGAGTACGAGAGCAGCAGGCGCGCGCCGAGCTCCGTGGCCCGGAAGGCGCGGAGCAGTTCCTGCACGTCCTCCGCGGAGTCCGCGACCCACCACATCATGAGGTCGGCGTCCTCGCGGAACGCCGCGGTGGAGTACGTGCCCCGCACGTGGATCCGGTCCTCCCACTCCTTGAACAGGATCTCCACCTCGTGCGCGAGCGAGGCGGGGTCGTCGCCCGTGCGCTCGAGGCAGGAGAACACCGGGTAGTAGGCGTACTTGTCGGCCATCAGTGCTCCTTCCCTTCGAGATGGTCCCGCACGACCGAGGCCAGGGCGTCGATGAACGCCGGATCGTCGTTGGGCGACGCCGTTCGCACCAGCGTGATGCCCGCCTCCCGTGCCGTCTCCCGGGCCTCGACGTCGATGTCGTACAGCACCTCCAGATGATCCGATACGAAGCCCACGGGGCAGGAGACGACGGCGGTGGTGCCATCGCGAGCGAGGTCGCGGATCACGTCGCGCACGTCGGGACCCAGCCACTCCTCGCCGGTCCGCCCGGCGCTCTGCCAGGCGATGCGGTAGTCGGTGATGCCGAGCCGCGCGGCGACGGCGTCCGCGGTGTCTGCGAGCTCGCGTGGATAGGGGTCCTCGTGCTCCAGGATCGAGGCGGGCAGGCTGTGGGCCGAGAACACGACCTCGGCGCCGGGCGTCTGGGCCAGCGCATCCCGGACCCGGCCCGCGACGAACTCGACGAACGCCGGGTGGGTCGCGTAGCTCTCCACGAACGTGAACGACGGCGCGCCCAGGTCGGCGGCCGCCTTCTCCACTCGCTCGACGTACTGCCCCACCGAGAACCTCGAGTAGTGCGGCGCGAGCACCAGGCCGACGGCGCGCTCGATGCCGTCGGACGCCATCCGCTCCACGACGTCCTCCAGGTACGGGTTCTGGTGCTTCATGCCGTGGTAGGCCACCACACCGAGGTCGCCGAGCCGCTGCTCGAGGGCCCGCACCTGGCGTTCGGTGATCTCGATGAGCGGGGACCGCCCGCCGATGGCGTCGTACCGGGCGCGCATCTCCGCCACGAGCTCCGGCGACGGCGCCCGGCCCCGCCGGATGTGGGTGAGATAGGTCTCGAGGTCCTCCGGGCCTCTCGCCGTGCCGTAGGACATGCACAGGAGGCCGAGGCTCATGACGACGCCTCGGCCGCGGGGACGGTGGTCCGCTCGTGCACGAGCTCGGTGAGCTGGCGCAGCGCATCCGGGTCGGTTCCGGGCAGCACGCCGTGGCCCAGATTGAAGACGTGCCCCGGCCGCCCGCCGGCGTGCGCCAGCACCTGCATCGCCTTGCGCTCCACGACCTCCCAGGGAGCGAGGAGCGCGGCTGGATCGAGATTGCCCTGGATCGCGGCATCGGACCCGACCCGCTCCCACGCCCGGTCGAGTCGCACCCGCCAGTCCACCCCGATGACGCCGGCCCCCGCATCGCGCATGGCCTTCAGCAGCTCGCCGGTCCCGACGCCGAAGTGGATCATCGGCACGCCGAGCTCGGCGAGCCCCGCGAAGATCGATCGCACGTACGGGAGCACGTGGAACGTGTAGTCGTCCGGCGACAGCACGCCGATCCACGAGTCGAACAGCTGGATCGCCGCGGCGCCCGCCTCCACCTGGGCCCGCAGGTACGCGAGCACGGAGTCGGCCAGCTGGCGCATCAACGCGCGCCACGTTGTTGGATCGGAGTACATCAGGGACTTCGTGCGGACGAACGACTTCGACGGCCCGCCCTCCACGAGGTAGCTGGCCAGGGTGAAGGGCCCGCCGGCGAACCCGATCAGGGGGACGTCCAGGTCGCCGGCCAGTCCCCGCACGCACTCCAGCACGAACGGGAGATCCGACTCCGGCTCCAGCGGCCGCAGGCGCGCCACGTCGGCGGCGCGGCGGATCGGCTCGTCGACGATGGGCCCGACGCCCTCCTCGATGCGCACCGGCACGCCCACGGCGGCCACCGGCACCATGATGTCGGAGAACAGGATCGCGGCGTCCACGCCGAGCTGGCGCACCGGCAGCCGCGTCACGTCGGCGGCGAGCTCGGGCGTCCGGCAGATCTCGAGGATGCCGTGGTGCTTCCGCAGCTCGCGGTACTCCTTCTGGTAGCGCCCGGCCTGCCGCATGTACCACACGGGCGTTCGCGACACGGGCTCACGCCTGCACGCTCGAAGGAAGATGTCGTTCATGCTTGCGCCGAGCATACCGAGCGAGGGGTCGGGCAGAGGAGGAGGCGCCGATGAGGGTCAACCTGATGGTGGAGGGCCAGGAGGGTGTGGCGTGGGGGCAGTGGGCGGCGCTCGCGGCAGCCTGCGAGGAGCACGGCCTCGAGGGCCTCTTCCGGTCGGACCACTACGCGCCGATCGGAAGCCCACCCGGCACCGCCTCGCTCGACGCCTGGGCCACGCTGGCGGCGCTGGCCGCCACCACCGAGCGGATCCGCCTCGGCACGCTCGTGTCCCCGGTGACGTTCCGCCATCCGAGCGTGCTGGCGAAGATGGCCGTCACGGTGGACCACGTCTCGGGTGGCCGCGTCGAGGTCGGCATCGGGGCCGGCTGGTACCCGAACGACCACTTCGTGTACGGCTTCCCCTTCGCCGACACGGGCACCAGGATGCGCATGCTCGCGGAGCAGCTCGAGGTCCTGCACCGCTCGTTCAAGGAGGAGTCCTTCTCCTTCGCCGGCGAGCACTACACGCTCGAGGACTGCCGCGCGGAGCCGAAGCCGGTGCAGCGCCCGCACCTGCCGGTGATCGTCGGCGGCCGGGGCGGCCCGAAGAGCCTGGAGCTCTGCGCGAAGTGGGGCGACGAGTACAACACGGTCTTCGTCGGCGCCGAGCGGTGCCGGGAGGTTCGCGCGGCGCTCGGGGCGGCGTTCGAGCGCGAGGATCGCGACCCTGCCGGAGCCCATCTGTCCCTCATGACCGGCGTGGTGATCGGCGAGGACGAGGACGACGTGCTGCGCCGGGCAGCCGCCGTCGTCGGGAAGCGCGGCGGCGGGGACGATCCCGCCGCGTTCTTGCAGGGGATCGCCGGCGAATGGGTCACCGGGACCCCGGACCGGGTCGTGGCGAGGCTCCAGGAGCTCGAGGAGGCCGGCGTGGAGCGGGTGATGCTCCAGCACCTCGCGCACGGGGACCTCGAGACGGTTGCCCTGCTCGGCACGGAGGTCGGGCCACGCGTCGCGTGAGAGACTTTTCATGCCGCATCGGTCGAGGCCGATAAGGAATCCATGGGCACGATCCCCACCGACGAACCCGGCTCTACCACCACGGGCCAGCGCCGCCGCCGAGAGGTGCGGCCTCCTCGAACGCGCCTCGGCCGCCGTGCCGTCGCCGATCCCGCGTCCGGCCCCGACAACGGGGGGCCTCGCCGCGGCCGTCGTCCCAGGATCCGTGAGCCCCGTCACTTCGGGGAGCCGCAGAGCAAGTGGTCGCGCAGGCTCAGCCCGGTCCTGATCGCTCTCGTCATGGTGGCCGGCGCCGTCCTCGGCGTGAAGCTCAGTCGCGACACCGGCCCCAGCGAGGAGAAGCTCGCCGGACCGCCCACCGAGGCGATCGTCGTGAACGGCCACCGGTACCTGTGGGGCAAGATCACCCCCCCGGAGCACGGCCGCCTGTACTGGGGGGCGTTCCGGCTCGGCGCTCCCTACCGAACGAAGCTCGTGAGCGGCCTCGAACAGGAGGTCGGGATCCGCCCCGCCGTGATGATGTGGTACCAGGAGTGGGCCGGGCAGCCGGACTTCCCCGTGGCGCCTGTCGACTGGCTCTTCAAGCGAGGCATCGTCCCCATGATCACGTGGGAGCCCTGGAAGCCCCCGAAGGTGTTCGGCACCGTGGTCAACGACCAGCCCAAGTTCTCCCTGCAGCGGATCGCCGACGGTGCGTGGGACGGCTACATCTCGCGCTACGCCCGTCAGATCGCGCGCTACGGGGGCCCGGTCATCCTGCGGCCCATGCACGAGATGGACGGGTCCTGGTACCCGTGGTCGGGCACGGCTCAGCGCGCGGCGGGCAACAGCCCGACCGAGTTCAAGAAGGCCTGGCGCCACATCTGGCGGGTGTTCCGCGACGCCGGTGCCACGAACGTGACCTGGATGTGGAGCGTGAACCACGTCTCGCTCCCGGCGACGCCCGAGAACCAGATCCGCAACTACTGGCCCGGCAAGAAGTTCGTGGACTGGATCGGGTTCAGCGGCTTCAACTGGGGGACCTCGAGCCCCTTCGGCGTGTGGAAGGGCTTCGACGCGGTGGAGCGGGCCCGCTACGACGACCTGGCCACGTACGGCCGCCCCATCGCCATCACGGAGATGGGAGCGCCGGAGCAGGGCGGCGACAAGGCGAAATGGATCCACGACTCGTTCCGGGACATCCGCCGCCACTATCCCAAGCTGCAGATGCTCGTCTGGTACGACAAGCAGGACACCGCGGTGCGGGAGTGGCAGATCGACTCCTCACCGGAGTCGCTCGCAGCCTTCCGCGAGGAGATCGGCAACCCGCGCGTTCTCGATGCGGATGCGGCGCTCGGCACCGCGAAGCCACACGTGCCCCGCTAATCACATCCAGGCACACCTGCAACAGACCACCTACTGCAGATGTACTAAAGAGGGCCCGCTTCCGGGCCGATAGGAAGCACGAAGGAACAACGCACCCACCGAACGGGCAAACCCGCCGGAAGACGGGGACGCAAAGCTCCGGGCCCAGAACGGGCGGCCGAGCTGCCGAAGGGGTACGCGGCGCGACCGGAAGACGCGCCCTGTCCCCGATCCGCGAGGTGACGGATGACAGGGGGCAGTGCAATGGTCTCTATCAGGTCGCGCTGGGCAAGCCGCTTCGGCGCCGCGATGCTCGTAACGTTCACGATCCTCGGTACCGTGGCCATGCGCATGCACACGGCCTCCGGTGCCACCTCCCGTCCGCAGGCGAAGCTGGTTCCCGCCTCCGGCGCCCTGTTCGGCGCGTACGTCGACCCCGACAACCGGTGGGTCGACAACCAGAGCGCCGAGGGCGAGGTCGAGTCCTTCGAGGGCGACATCGGCCGCAAGCTCGACATCGACCAGCACTACTACTCCTGGACGAACAAGTTCCCCACGGGCCTCGAGCAGTGGGACCTCTCGAACGGCCGGACCCCCCTCATCACGTGGATGGGGACCGACCTCGACACGATCAACTCCGGTGCCGACGACGACATGATCCGGGCCCGCGCCGGCGCGGTGGCCGCCCTCGGCCAGCCCGTGTTCCTGCGCTGGGGCCACGAGATGAACGGCGACTGGTACAGCTGGAGCGGCGTCGCGAACAACGACGCGGGATCGACGAACGGCCCCGCCAAGTTCGTGGCGGCCTGGAAGCACATCCACCGGCTGTTCGACGACGAGGGCGCCACCAACGTGGTGTGGGTGTGGGCCGTGAACAGCGAGAGCGTGCCGCACCAGGCGTGGAACAGCTGGACGAACTACTACCCCGGCGACGACTTCGTGGACTGGGTGGGCATCGACGGCTACAACTGGGGAACCGCGCAGTCGTGGTCGAAGTGGACCTCGTTCGGCTCGATCTTCGGCGACGTGTACAACGACTACGCGGCCTCGAAGCCGATCATGATCGCCGAGGTGGGCTCGACGGAGGACGGCGGCGACAAGGGCAGCTGGATCTCCTCGGCCGCTTCCGCCATGCGCACCTCGTTCCCCTCGATCGCGGCCTTCGTGTGGTTCGACGTGGACAAGGAACAGGACTGGCGCGCCGACTCCTCGAGCGGTGCGATGCAGGCCTACCGCTCGGTGGCGCAGGCCCCCTACTTCACGGGTGGCGACACGACGGGTGGCGACACGACGGGTGGCGACACGACCGGTGGGGACACGACCGGTGGGGACACGACGGGTGGCGACACGACCGGTGGCGCGGTGGTCGACCTCGGCTCCGTCGCCGCGGCGCCCGACTCGCTGGTCGACTACACCCGCATCGGATTCTCGCTCGACACGCCGGCGCGCATCAGCCTTCGCATCAGCGACGCCCAGGGCAACGTGGTGCGGCATCGCCTGAACCACGCGGGCTTCGAGGCCGGCTCCTGGGGCGTCCGGTGGCACGGCAAGGACGACGGCTACCGTCGGGTGCCGAGCGGACGTTACACCGCGGTCGTCGTGGCCTTCGACGCCAACGGCAACCACGTGCGGGCGACCACGGAGATCGACGTCGTCTGACTCGCTCGGGAGGCCGGGGCAGGATCCCGGCCGCCTGGATCAGAACCGGTCGGTGTGACGCTCCTTGACGAGCGCGCCGAGCGCGGCCACGGCTTCCTCGCGAACCTCAGCGGAGGGGTCATGGCCGGCGACCTGGATCAGGGCCTCGGTGGCCCGCTGGCTTCCGATCCCCCGTAGTGCCCGCACCGCCTCGCGGCGGACCAGCGGGTACTCGTCGCTCAGCGCCCGCACGAGGAGCGTGTCGCAATCGGGCCGGCCCTTCAGTGCGGCGATCGCGGTGATGCGCAGGAAGGGGTCCGGATCCGACAGCCGGGCGAAGACCTCCTCGCCGTCCAGCCGCCCCCCCGAAGCTTGAGCACCGGAGACCGGTGGCGAAACGACGGGCTGCGGGCCCGAGTTGCCCTCCACCTTCGCGCGGTCGTTGGAGTTGCGCCGGATCTGCAGCGGGTTCGGCCCCACCGTCCGCGACCGCGCCACGTCGGCTCGAAGGCCCCGAGCGTTGGATCCGCCGTTGCGCTGGACGGGCGAGGAGCGCATGCCATCCGGCGGCAGATCGCGGCGGTAGGCCCGGCGGCGCATCAACCATCCGCCGACCAGAACGATCAGCACGAGCGCGTTGATGGCCACCATGAACCACGCGAGCGCCGGGCTGAACGTCATGGCCGGACCGGCTGTCAGCAGGCTCACGCCGGCGGCGCACGACATCGACGAACCCTGGTTGCGGAGCGGCAGCACGTCGTTCCCGAGACCGAACCGCGACACCGACAGTCGTCCGAACTCGCAGCTTCCGCTCGAGATGAAGCGCGTCCGCAGGAAGTGCAGGACCTTCGGGGAGCCCTCCACGTCGGCCTGACCCGCGTACAGGCTGTCGGTCACGACCCACAGCGAGGCATTGCGGTGATCGCGGATCACGTACGGCAGAAAATCGTGGGTGATGGCCTTCGCCGGCCGGTCGTAGGCGTACACGGTGTAATAGGAGTTCAGGTAGTACCGCATCGGCGTCGCCTCGAACGCCGGCATCACGAACAGGGCGTCGGCGGGCCCGGCTTCCGTGCGCATCACGGCGGCGACCTGGCGGAAGTCCTCCTGCACCGGGCTCGCGGATTCGAAGTTTCCCGCGACGGAGATCCCGGCCAGCACCGAGAACAGGACCACGGCGCCGAGCACCCGCTTGCCGACGAAACGCGACAGGCCGCGTGAGAGCAGCAGGAAGACGGGCGGTGAGGCCATGATCAGGTACTTCTGGTACCAGAGCCCCGATTTCCACAGGTTGAGAACGAAGACCGCGCCCACCGTCAGGGCCAACCAGGAGAGGAGGAACGCCGTGGTCCTCGAGCGCAGGCGGGACACGATCCGGCGCCCGACGACGGTGAAGTGCGCGGCGAGCGGCCAGGTCCCGAGTGCGAACCCCGAGAGCAGGGTGAACACCGGCGTGGCGTGGTACCCGATCACGAAGACCACGAAGAAGATGAGGAACGCCGAGATCACCGAATAGACGCTGTAGGTCTGGGTGATCCGCACGCCGTTGGTCAGCGACGCGACGCCGTGCGTGTGGATCCGCGCCGTGTAGAGCCACACCATCCAGGGCAGGAACATCGCGCCGACCGCGAGCATCGCGCCGAGCCAGGCCAGCAGCTTCTTCCTGCCCACCCGGTTCACCATCAGGTACGCGAAGTGCACCGGCGGCATGAGCAACGCGAAGTAGTGGGAGTAGAGCGAGAGGCCGGTGACCAGGGCGTACGCGGTCCACCGCCACAGCTTGCCCTTGTCGACGGCCTCGAACAGCAGCGCCATCGACGCCAGGACCAGCATGAGCAGGAGCGGGTACATCCTGGCCTCGTCGCTGTGCCACACCCAGAACGGGGACGCGGCACCGATGGTCGCGGCGACCACGGCCGCCCTCGAGCCGACCAGACGGCGCGCGACGATGTAGAGCAGCGGGATGGCGGCTGTCCCGAACACCACCGAGGGCACCCGCAGCGCCCACTCGGAGTCCCCGAAGAACCCGATCCAGAAGTGCAGGATCGTGTGGTAAAGCGGCACGTGGACGTTGCCGGTGATCAGGTACTTCCACAATCCGGTCAGGGAATGCGTCTGCACCTGGGCCAGGCTGAGCGACTCGTCGGCGCGCAGCCCCGGCACGTTGATCATGGCCACCCGCAGCGCGAGGCCGAGCAGCGTGACGACCCCCACCTGGAGGGCGGGCGGGGTGGATCGCCCCGTCGAGGCCTGCGGCATGTCCGGCTTCACGGCGTACTCGGGCAGCACGAGGCGCCGGCCCTCGGCGATCGTGCTGGCACCACCGGCGATGGGCCGCAGCGAGCGTGCCTGGCGGAACGTCTCGCGGCGGCGGGCGGAGACCGGGTCACGGTGCGCGCGCATCTCCCGGACCGCCGCGCCGACGATGCCGCTCAGGAGCAGGAGGTTGACCACGCCCCACGAGATGTTCGTGATGGTGCGGGCGCCGATCGGGCGCAGGAACAGGCCCACGATCATCGACACGATCAGGGCCACGAAGCTGAACGCCACGACACCGGCGAGCAGCGGCGGCCTCTCCGTCCTGCCCTCGTGCTTCCCGGTCACCTGGAAGCGAGCGGGCAGATGGAGGATCGAGGCGACCGCCGCCGCCGCGTAGACCGCGAAGCAGCCGAACGTGTACCGCAGGTGCTCGAAGCGAAGCTGGTGCCCGAGGCCCCACCTGATCGTGATGAGCGCGAGCAGGACGTAGGGGCAGTAGAAGAGCAGGAACGAGCCGCTGGTGTTGGAGAACGGGCTCCACCCGCCGAGCAGATAGAGGATCGGCAGCATCATGTAGACGATCGTGACGAGGCCGATCAGGTACCAGGTGCTCGCCAGGAAGTACTGGAAGCGCTGGCCGATGGTGAGACCCGGCTTGAACGGCTCCAGCGAGAGGAGCGAGCCGACCGAGCCGCGCGCCCAGCGGAACTGCTGGCGGAAGTAGTCGCGGAGCGACGACGGCCCCAGGCCCTCGGCCAGGATGTAGGGGTAGTACACCGAGCGCCATCCGCGACGGTGGATCCGCATCGAGGTGACGAAGTCCTCCACCACGCTTTTCTGGTCGAACCCGCCGACCTCGTCGAGCGCGGTGCGCCGGAAGATGACGTTCGTGCCGCAACAGAACGCCGCGCCCATGCCGTTCTTCCCGCGCATGATCGGCCCGTAGAAGATGGCCTGCTGCTGGTAGGCGTTGCGCGCCACCTCGTTCTCGGAGCTGTTGCCGTAGTACTGCGGCGTCTGGACGAACGCGACCTGCGGGTCCTCGAAGTAGCCGAGGATCCGCTTCAGGAAGTCCTTGCGCGGCACGTGGTCCGCGTCGAAGATCGCGAAGACCTCGCCGTCGGTCTGCGCGAGCGCGTTGTTGAGGTTCCCCGCCTTCGCGCCCTTGTTGGACGTGCGCGCGATGTACGCCGCGCCCAGTCGCTCCGCCAGCAGCTTGACGTCGGCGCTGTTCGCGTCGTCGAGGACGTAGGTGGTGTGCGCCACGTCCATGGCCACGGTGGCGCGGATGGTCCGGGCCAGGACGTGTAGCGGCTCGCCGTAGGTCGGGATGAACACGTCCACGGAGAAGTGCGTGCGGTGCTTCGGAGGCGGATCCACCTTCGTGGACCAGATGGCCCACCACAGGCCGAACAGATGCAGCAGGTTGAACGCCTCGGCCGCGGCCAGCAGGTAGAAGAGGATCGGCGTGCCGGCGTGGCCGGGGGCCAGCCACCAGGTCAGGTAGAACGACGCCATCCCGAAGTTCGCCAGCAGCAGGGCCCGGAGCCTCCGGGAGGGACGCCACGGCCGGAACTCCGCGTCGCGGGCGGGCTGCGCGGCCTCGACGGTCTGCTCGTCGGGCTCCTGGGGCTGCCAACCCGGACCGGTGTCCCGGCGAGGACGGGTCCGAAGGACGGTCACGAGGCCTCACCGACATCGACGAGGTGGAGCATCGGCGCGGCGGCCTCGAGCAGCGTGCGTCGCCAGGAGTCCCAGTCCACATCGGGCAGGGCCGGGGGCGGGGGCGGCGTGCGCAGGGCCCGGAGGATGCCGCCGGCGAGCGCCGCGGGGTCGGCCGGGGGAACCAGGATGCCCCGGTCCCCCACGGCCTCCGCGAGCCCCCCGACTCCAGTGGCCACCACCGGGCGCCCGAACAGGGCGGCCTGGGCGACGATGCCCGACTGCGACGCCTCTCGGTACGGGAGCACGACGACTCCGGCGTTGGAGAACAGATCGGCCACCTCGTCGCCCCGGACGTAGCCGGGGTGGAGGCGGACCGCGTCGCCGGCCCCGGCGTGCTCGACCGCGTCGCGGATCCTGCGAAGCGGCGTGAAGAAGCGACCGGCCACGACGAGCGTGGCGGGAACGTCGCGACGAACCAGCGGCATGGCCGCGACCAGGTCCTCGAGGCCCTTGTACCGGCGAACGTGCCCGAAGAACAGGATGACCGGCCCCTCCACCGGTCCGATGCGCTCGCGCCACGGGGACCGGCCGTTCGGCTGCCGGGCGACGTGCAGGTTCGGCGGATGGGAGAGCACCTCGACGGGGACCGACGGCGCGAGCCGGCGAAGATCCTTGGCCACGGCGCCGGAGAGCGCCAGGAGGCGGTCGGCCTTGCGCAGCGCGCGACGGGAGAGCACCCGCGAGAACGGGAACCGCTCGTGGGGGTGGCCGTTGTGGCACACGAACAGCACGGGGGCCTCGGAGCGGGCGGCGAGGTAACGCAGGCAGGGTCCGAGCACCGGGTGCCACCACTGCACCACCACGAGGTCCGGCGAGAACGACCGGAGCGCGCGGATGCCGCTGCGCCACGACCACGGGCTCCACGGCACCAGGAGCGGCTTCGACGGGATCGACGCCCCGGCCGCGCTGCTGTCCGGCGCGAGGCGTCCGGGCTTCGTCCACTTCGGGTACAGCCGGCGGAAGGCCACGACCTCGACGTCGGCGTCGTCCCGAACCGACAGGATGAGGTTCGACGCGAACTGGGCGATGCCTCCGGGCGCATCGGGACGGGGCCCGACGAACGCCAGGCGAGGACGGGGCGCGGGTTTGCTCACGAGTCCCGGTTCGTCCACCGGCGCCGGAGCGGCTGGACCCTGGCGAGCTCCTCCTCGGAGACCACCACGACGGACGGCTCGGCGCCGGACTGCTCCTCCTCTTCATCGGCCTCGGGGAGCACGATGACCGGGGAGTAGGGAACCTCGGCGGCGCGCGGGGCGGAGATCATCTCCGCCAGGAGGCCCGTGACCATCAGCTGGAGACCGGCGATGCACAGGACGGCGCCCATGATCAGCAGCGGCCGCGAACCGAGGCTCACGTGGAAGATCATCTTCAGGAAGAACAGCCACAGCAGGGAGAAGACCCCCGGCAGGAACAGCAGCATGCCCACGCCGCCGAACACGTGCATGGGACGCCGTGTGTAGCGCGACATGAACACCGCCGTGATGAGGTCGAGGAACCCGCGGAAGTACCGCTCGAGGCCGTAGCGCGAGCGGCCGTTCGTGCGCTCGCGGTGGTTGACCTCCATCTCGGTGACGCCGAAGCCCTTGTAGTAGGCGAGCACGGGCAGGTAGCGGTGCAGCTCGCCGTAGCACGAGCCGGCGATCTCCTTGGCGCACTCGTTCGAGTACGCCTTCAGCCCGCAGTTGAAGTCATGCAGCTTGACGCGCGACAGGCGCCGGGTGGCCCAGTTGAAGACCTTCGAGGCCAGCTTGCGCGAGAGCGGGTCGCGGCGGTTGCGCTTCCATCCGGAGACCACGCCGTAGCCGTCCGACAGGCGGGCCAGCAAGCGGGGGATCTCCTCGGGGTCGTCCTGGAGGTCGGCGTCCATGGTCACCACGGACCGGCCACGGGCGGCGCGGAACCCTGTCGACAGGGCGGCCGCCTTCCCGAAGTTCCTCCGGAGGCGGATGACCCGGACGCGGGTGTCCTGGCGAGCCAGCGTGGTGAGGACCGGCAGGGAGCCGTCCTCGCTGCCGTCGTCGACGTAGATAAGCTCGAAGCTCAGGCCCTCGCGGTCACACGCGGCGCGCACGGCCTCGTAGAGGGGATGCAGGGTGGGTGCCTCGTTGAACAGCGGGACGACCACCGATACGCGTGGAGCTCCCGCCGGCACGGCGGGTGCACCCGGCGCGGGCCCACGGGATGGCACGACCCTGCCGTCGTCAATTCTCACGGCTCGACCTCCGGTTCCTCTGCCCGCCAGCCACACGGCCGGAGCACCGCGGTTCGGCGGACGTCATCGAAAGGGGGCGGAAGGCCGGGCCGGTGCCCGTGGACGGGCAACCAGACGGCGCGAGCCAGGCTCGGACCATCGAGATGCCTGTCCTCCCGCGCCTCTTCCTGAAGGTTCCCGTCGCCTGCCGACCGGCATGGACCGGACGAGCCAGGCAACCGTAGTTCCCCCACGCAAACCCCTGCAAACGCCCCTCGGCGCGTGCCTGGACGAGCGGGGCCCCCGGGGACAAGCTTACTGCGTGGGCCAACCTTCGGGGAAGACCGTGGCGGGGGGCTCCGTTCCTCATGGTGCGAAGGTAGCCCGGCGAGCGGCCCCGGGCATCCGGCGAAGGGGCACACCTGGATGGCCCGTAGGCCCTAGGACCAACATCCGGCCTCAGGCATGTGGCGAAGGGGTCTCCCCGGACCCCTGGCCAGGGGATTTGAGGGAGGCGCCCGTCTTCCAGTAGGTTCGGTCACCGTTTTGCAGAAGACGATCCCGGGCCGACGCCCCCTCGGACGCACCATCACGCTGATGTTCTCCCTCGGCGCGTTCGTGGTCGTGTCCCTGGCCGGCGCCTCCTCCGATGCCGGATCCTCGCCCGCCGCGAAGGCCTCGTCCCTCACGAGACCGGCCCCGACCGCCCGCATCACCGGCGGCAGGCACGGGGGGAAGCTCGTCCCCCGCACCGGCGCCCTGTTTGGGACCACGGTCGACGGCGCCGGCGGCAACGGCCTGACGCTCGGGGAGCTCGAGCGCCGGATCCACCGGAAGTTCCGGATCGTCCAGCACTACTACGAGTTCAGCCAGGACTTCCCCACCGGCATCGAGCCCAACATGCTCAAGCACGGGCGCATCCCGATGATCGGGTGGCGGGGCGTGCCTCTCAACCAGATCCTGAGCGGCCAGTACGACGGTCACATCCGCCAGAACGCCATCGGCGTGCGGAAGTTGCACAAGCTCGTGTTCCTCCGGTGGGGCTACGAGATGAACGGGAGCTGGGAGCCGTGGGGCGGGGCCGCGAACGGCGGGGCCTCCGGGCCCGCGAAGTTCGTGCGCGCCTGGCGAAGGATCCACGACATCTTCGTGCGCAACCACGCCACGAACGCCGTGTGGGTGTGGGCCCCCAACTGGGAGGACATCCCGAAGAAGTCGTGGAACCACTGGATGCGGTACTACCCCGGGGATCGGTACGTGGACTGGGTCGGGATCGACGGCTTCAACTGGGGCGCGGCGAAATCCTGGTCCCATTGGGTCGACATGAACAGGTTCGTCCCCGGGATCTACAAGGACTTCCACCGCCGCAAGCCGATCATGCTCGCGGAGACGGCCTCCGTCGAGCAGGGCGGCAACAAGGCCAAGTGGATCCGCCAGACCGCCTCCATCATGAAGAACAAGTACCCGGACATCGCGGCGTTCGTGTACTTCAACGGCACGGACGAGCACGATTCCTCGATCGTCTGGGCCGTGACCAGCTCGTCCGCGGCGATGAGCGCCTTCCGGGACGTCGGCAACTCCGCGTACTTCCGGCGCTGACCCGGGTGCGGGTCCCGCCCATGGCGGGGACACTGTGGGGGTGAGCTCCACCAACCGTCTCGCGGAAGCCACCAGCCCGTACCTGCTGCAACACGCCCACAACCCCGTCGACTGGTACCCGTGGGGCGAGGCCGCCCTGAGCAGGGCGAAGGCCGAGGACAAGCCGATCCTGCTCTCGGTGGGCTACGCCGCATGCCACTGGTGCCACGTGATGGAACGCGAGTCCTTCGAGGACGACGACACGGCGAAGCTCATGAACGAGCACTTCGTCAGCGTGAAGGTCGACCGGGAGGAGCGGCCCGACGTCGACGCCATCTACATGGACGCGGTACAGGCCATGACCGGGCAGGGGGGGTGGCCGATGACCGTGTTCCTGACACCCGACGGTGAGCCGTTCTACGCGGGGACGTACTTCCCGAACGAGGATCGCCACGGGATGCCGTCGTTCACGCGCGTCCTCACGGCCGTGGCCGAGGCCTGGCGCGCCCGGCGCGGCGAGCTGCACGAGCAGGGCCGCCGCGTGGTCGAGGGCATCGGCCGGATCGGAGCGCTGCGGGAGTCGTCCCAGCCGCTGTCCGACGAGGCGCTCGCCGGCGCGACGCGAGGCCTCCGGTCGGCCTTCGACGCGGAGTGGGGCGGGTTCGGGGGCGCGCCGAAGTTCCCGCAGCCCATGACGCTCGAGTTCCTGCTGCGGATGCACGTGCGGGGAGACCCGGACGCCCTCGACATGGTTCGTCGCACGCTCGATCGTATGGCGGCGGGGGGGGTCCACGATCACGTGGGGGGCGGGTTCCACCGGTACGCGGTCGACGGCCGGTGGCACGTGCCCCACTTCGAGAAGATGCTCTACGACAACGCCCAGCTCGCCCGGCTGTACACCCGCGCCTGGAAGGTGACCGGCGACGATCGGTACCGCGTGGTGGCGGAGTCCACGCTCGAGTACCTCCTGCGCGAGATGCGTCACGAGCGGGGCGGGTTCTTCTCCTCCCAGGACGCCGACACCGACGGCGTCGAAGGGCTCACCTACACGTGGCGCTGGGATGAACTCGTGGAGATCGGCAGCGAGCCGGCCGCCATGGCGTTCGGCGCCGTCCCCCACGGCAACTGGGAAGAGACCAACGTGCTGTGGCGTCCCCTGCCGTTCGAGACGATCGCCGCCGAGTACGGAAGCGACCCGGAGAATTTCGAGACCCATCTCGAGGAGGCTCGCGCACGATTGTTCGAGGCCAGGCTGGCGCGGCCCCAGCCGGGCCTCGACGACAAGGTGCTGGCGGCGTGGAACGGGCTCGCCATCGCCGCGTTCGCGGAGGCCGGAGCGGCCTTCGACGAACCCAGGTACGTGGAGGCGGCCGTGGCTGCAGCGCGTTTCGTCCTGGAGGAGCTGCGTGAAGCTGACGGCCGGCTGCTGCGGTCGTGGCGCGACGGCCGCCCCGGCGGCCCCGGGTACGTCGACGACCACGCGCTCATGGCCGACGCGTGTCTGGCCCTGGCCGAGGCCACCCTCGACGCCCGGTGGATCCTGGAGGCGAAGGACCTCGCCGACCGCATGATCGCGCTCTTCCACGACGCCGACGCCGGCGGCTTCTTCCAGACCGGCTCCGACGCCGAGGCGCTGGTGATCCGTCCCAAGGAGCTGTTCGACAATGCCGTCCCTTCCGGCAACTCGGTGGCCGCCGACGTGTTGCAGCGCCTGGCCTTGCTGTTCGGCGAGGCATCGTACGAACGTGCCGGGGTCGGCGCCCTGCGGCTGGTTCGGGACCTGCTCGATCGCAGCCCCACCGGCTTCGGCAACGCGCTCTGCGCGCTCGATCTGTACCTGTCCCCGGCGAAGGAGATCGCGGTGGTCGGCGACGGCGGGTCCGCCGAGGCCCGCGCGCTCGCTCGTGAGGTGTGGTCGCGGTTCCTCCCGGCGCACGTCCTCGCCGCCGGCCCACCCGAGGCAGAGGTCACGGAGCGCGTGCCGCTGCTGGCGGGCAGGCCCCTGGTCGACGGCCACGCTGCGGCCTACGTCTGCGAGCACTTCATGTGCCGGCGCCCGGTGACGACGCCCGGGGAGCTGGCGGCGCAGCTCGGATCCTGAGCTGCTAGCCGAGCACCGCCGACAGATCCGCGATCGAGTCGATCACGTGATCGGGCTTGCGGGCGCTCGCGTCGAGCATCTCCGGGCGGAACTTCCCGGTTCGCACCAGGACGCCGGTGAGCCCGAGGTCCTGGGCCGCGAGGACGTCGTTGTCGAGGTCGTCGCCGATGATCGCGGTCCGCTCGGGCGGGGTGCCGAGCAACTCGACCGCCTGGCGGAAGAACGCTTCCGAAGGCTTGCCGATGACCGTGGCCTCCACGCCGGCGGCGCGCTCAAGGCCGACGAGGAACGCGCCGGCGTCGAGCGTCAGGCCGTCCTCGGTCCGCCAGGCCAGGTTGCGATGCATCGCCACGATCGCGGCGCCGTCGAGGATCATGCGGTAGGCGTGGGTGAGGTTCTCCCACGTGTAGGCCCGGTCGGCGCCGGCCACGATCACCACGTCGGCGCGGTCCATGACCAGCTCGACACCCTCGAGGTCCTCCGCCGCGCCGCCCTCACCCAGCAACAGGCAACGGGCATCCGGGTGATGCGATCGCAGGTACGCCGCGGTGACCACCGGCGCGGTGAGGATGTCGCCCGGCTCCGTCTCGATGCCGAGCGCTGTCAGGTGGGCGGCGAGCGCCGTGCGTGTCGTGGCCGTGGCGTTCGTGGCGAACCGGTACGGGATGCCCCGTTGCCGGACGGCGCGGATCGCCTCCGGAGCGCCGGCGACGGGCTGCCCCCCGAGGACGACGGTCCCGTCGAGATCGAGGAGCAACCCGTCGGCGTCGATCACGTGGTGGTCAGCAGCACCGCTCCCCCTCAGCCTCCTTCGACATCGTAGGAGCGTCGGCGAGCACCGTGTACACCTCCCATGGCGCGCCGTCGGGATCCTGGACCCACACCTTGTCCTGGACGGCGTAGCAGCACGCGGTCTGCTCCTCGACCCTGGTCTCGAGACCCTCGTCCGAAAAGCGCTGCGTGGCTCGGGTCACCTCCTCCGTGCCGGCGACCTCGATCCCCAGGTGGTTCAGGGTGCCGCCGTGCTCGCCCTCGATGAGCACGAGCTTGAGCGGCGGCTCCTCGACCGCGAAGTTCGCATAGCCCTCGCGGACCTTGGCGGGGCCGGTTCCGAGGAGCTTCGAGTAGAACTCAACGGCCCGCTGCAGGTCGGAGACGTTGATCGCGAGCTGCACGCGACCGCCGGTCCTGGGCTTCGGGATCAGCTCCAGCTCAGCAGCAGACATCGGCACAGGCCTCCGGTGAGCACTCTGGACAACAATCGAACATGGCGTCCTCCTTCGTATCGACGACGGTCGATATGTTGCCACGACGTATCGATGCGTGTCAATATGTGGCCATGGAGCTCATCCAGACCCTCGAGGGATGCTGCCCGCCCGTGCTCTCCGAGCCGCTGGGGCAGGACGAGGCCGAGCTGCTGGCGCAGGCGTTGAAGGTCGTCGCCGAGCCCGCGCGCCTCCGGCTCCTGGGGCTCATCTCCTCGATGCCCGGGCGAGAGGCGTGCGTCTGCCACCTGACGGAGCCGCTCGGACTGTCGCAGCCGACGGTGAGCCATCACCTGAAGGTCCTGCACGAGGCGGGACTGCTGGAGCGTGAGCCCCGAGGGCGCTGGGCGTTCTACCGCGTGGTCCCGGCGTCGCTCCAGGTCCTGCGCGACGCACTCGGCGCCTGAGTCCTCCCAGCTCTCAGCCGACCTTCGGCAGCACCTCGCGCTCGTAGAACCGGAAGAACCCCTCCTGATCCGGACCCACCTGGTGGACGTACACGTGGTCGAAGCCGGCGTCGGCGTACTCGCGGATCGCGTCGAGGTGCCGCTCCGGATCGGGGCCGCAGATCACACCCTCCGCGACGTCGTCGGGCGACAGCATCTCGGCGGCGTCCTGGAAGTTGCGTGGCAGCGGGAGCTCCACGGACAGCTCGCCCTTGATCGAGGTGTTCGGCCACCACTCGTGGGCGGTCTTCTTCCCCCGCTCCTCGTCCTCGGCCCAGCACACGGTGAGTTGCCCGTACCGTGGCTTCCCGTCGCCGCCGGCGCCCTCGAAGGTCTGGATCATCTCCTTGTCCGGCGCGGTACCGACCAGGCCGTCGCCGATCGCGGCGGCCAGCTTCGTCGCGCGATCGCCCTTCGCCGCGATCATGATCGGCGGCAGCTGGTCCGGCAACGTGTACACCCTGGCCTGCTCGAGGCTGTAGAAGCGGCCGCGGTGTGTCTGCTGGCCGCCCTTCCACAACGTGCGGATCACGTCGACGGCCTCCTCGAGCATATCCAGCCGTTCGTCGATCGCCGGCCACCGCTCGCCGGTGATGTGCTCGTTGAGGTTCTCGCCGGTCCCGAGACCGAGGAAGAACCGGCCGGGCATCGCGGCGGCGACCGTCGCGGCGGCCTGGGCCACGATCGCAGGATGGATCCGGATCAGGGGGCACGTGACCCCCGTCCCCACCTTCAATCGCTCCGTGGCCTCGGCCACGCCGCCGAGCACGGTCCACACGAACGGGCTGTGGCCCTGCTTGTCGATCCACGGATGGAAGTGGTCGGAGATCAGCGCGAAGGTGAAGCCCGTCTCCTCCGCGCGGCGCGCGAAACGCACCAGATCCTGCGGCCCGAACTCCTCGGAAGACAGCGTGTAGCCGATCTCGGTCATCGCCGGTGTCCTTTCCCTCGGCGGGGCGCCTCATCTGTGCATACCGCCCGGGCGGTGACGGGAAACGACGATCAGCGAAGCCGTGCACGGAGCACGTCGACCTGGCGTCGCACGGACGCCGGCGCGGGCCCGCCGGCGGTGGCGCGGCGGGCGACGGCGGCTTCGGGCGTGAGCAACGCAGCGACATCCGGACCGAGGCCGGGGTCCAGCGGCGGCCACTCCTCGGGCGGCACGTCGGAGAACGACCGGCCATCGGCCTCCAGGGCGGCCACGACCTTCGCCACGCGCTCGTGCGCCTCGCGGAACGGGGTCCCCTGCCGGGCCAGGTGCTCCGCGAGGTCGGTGGCCAGAAGGAACCCGTCGGCTGCGGCACGCATCCGTGCCGCGTCGAACCAGAGCGTCCGGATCATGCCGGTCATCGCGTCGAGGGCCGGAGCGAGGGCGTCGAACGCGTCGAACACCGGCGGCTTGTCCTGCTGCAGGTCCCGGTTGTACGTGAGCGGCAGGCCCTTCAACACGGTCGCCAGCGCCACCAGATCGCCGAGGACACGCCCGGCCTGGGCGCGCGCGAGCTCTGCGACGTCGGGATTGCGCTTCTGCGGCATGATGCTCGACCCGGTGGCATAGCCGTCGTCGGGCCGGGCGAACCCGAACTCCTCGCTGCTCCACAGCACGACGTCCTCGCCGATGCGAGAGAGATGCACCGCCAGGCTCAAGCAGGCCGACAGGAACTCCAGGGCGAAGTCGCGATCCGCCACCGCATCCATCGAGTTGTCGAACGTCCCAACGAGCCCGAGCTCATCGGCGACGAAAGCCGCATCGACCCCGAGCGTCGAACCGGCGAGCGCTGCCGCCCCCAGCGACGAGACAGACGCTGCCTCCGCGGCCCGGTCGAGCCGATCCGCGTCCCTCACCAACGGGAAGGCGTGCGCGAGGAGATGCTGTCCGAGCGTCACGGGCTGCGCGCGCTGCAGGTGCGTGTACCCCGGCACGACCGTCTCCGCGTGCTCCTCCGCCCGCTCCCCGAAAGCCTCCGCCAGCTCGCGAGCCCCGGAGGCGAGCTCGGTCGCGGCGGCCCGCACCCACAACCGAAGGTCGGTCACCACGAGATCGTTCCGGCTGCGACCGGCATGCACCTTCGCGCCCAAACTCCCCAGTCGCTCCGTCAGGACCCGTTCAACGGCGACGTGCACATCCTCATCCTCATCGGAGAACGGAAACGCGCCCTCCCGCGCCTCACCCAGCAACCCGTCGATCTCCCCAACCAGCGAGTCGAGTTCCTCAGCAGCGAGCAACCCCGCCCCCCGAAGCCCCTTCACATGCGCCCGCGTAACAACGAGGTCCTGCACGATCAACCGCCGATCAGTGCGATCCCGAGTGAACATGTTGGCCGCGTCAGCCGGTGCGCTGCCGAACCGAGCGTGCCAAACGGGCCTGGACCCAAGTCGGCCTTCGGGGGAAAGGGGTGGCGCCGCCCCGGAGCGGGGGGTCTGAGCATCAGAAGCGCGTAGCGCCGCGAAGGAGCGAAGCGCCCCCCGCGCAGGGGCCGCGCCGACCCCATCCGCGTGACCACCACCTGGTTTCCCAACTTCAGCCCAAACCCGGATCGGCAACGACCACAGCGACACGAACCCCTCAGCCAACCGATGATCGAACCGATCCCCCGACTCGTCGTACGTCGCGAGCGACAGGTCGTACAGCGCGTTCGGGCTGCGGCGTCCGACGACGGTGCACGATCCCTTGTGGAACCGGATGCGCACCTCGCCCGTCACGCGCTCCTGCGTCCGCTCCATGAAGGCGCGCAGGCCCGCGTGGAGAGGGCCGTACCACTGACCGAAGTAGCAGAGCTCCGCCCAGCGCCGCTCCAGCGCGGCCTTCTCGTGTGCCATGTCCCGCTCCAGCGTCAGGTCCTCGAGATCGCGATGCGCGGCCACGAGCGCCAGCGCGCCCGGCACCTCGTACACCTCGCGCGACTTGATCCCGACCAAGCGGTTCTCGATCATGTCCACCCGCCCGAAGCCGTGCGCGCCACCGATCTCGGTGAGCGCAGCGACGAGCTCCGGCAGGCCGGACGCCTTCCCGTCCAGCGCGACGGGGCGTCCGTTCTCGAACGCCACGATCGCCTCGAGGGGCTCGTCCGGGGCGCTGCGGGGGTCGACCGTCACGACGAACGCGTCGGCCGGCGGCTCGACCCACGGATCCTCCAGGGGCCCGCACTCGACGGTGCGCCCCCACAGGTTCTCGTCGACGGAATACGTCCTGGCCTCCGTGGAGATCGGGATGCCGGCTTCGTGCGCCCGCCCCAGCGCCTCGTCGCGCGACATCGCCGATTCCCGCACCGGCGCGAGCACGCCGAGCTCCGGCGCGAGAGCGGCGAACGAGGTCTCGAAGCGCACCTGATCGTTGCCCTTCCCGGTGCATCCATGCGCCACGAACCGGGCGTCGCGCTCCCGAGCCACCCGAACCACCTCAGCGGCGATGAGCGGACGGGCCAGGGCCGAGACGAGCGGGTACTTGCCCTCGTAGAGGGCGTTCGCGTGCAGCGCCGGCAGACAGAACTCCTCGGCGAACGCGTGACGGGCGTCGATGACGTGGAGGTCCGCGTGGGCCGCCTCGGCTCGCGCCCGCACCGCCTCCACGTCGAAGGGCTGGCCCAGATCGACGAGGCAGGCCACGACGTCGAGCCCCTGCTCCTCGCGCAAGCGGAGCGCGGCCACAGACGTGTCGAGGCCGCCCGAGTAGGCGAGGACCACGCGATCCGTCACGGGAGATCCGCCATCCCGCGGAGGGTCCCGGCGAGGTCGCCACTCGCCGCCTCGCCCGTCGTGACGACCAGGATCGTGTCGTCGCCGGCCACCGTCCCCAGCAGGCCGTCGAGCTGCGAGTCGTCGAGCCCCTGCGCGACCGCGTTGGCGGCGCCCGGAGGGGTCCTCACCAGCACGATGTTGCCGGACACCGCCACACCGACGGCGAACTCGCGC
The DNA here is from genome assembly GCA_046263085.1 of Actinomycetota bacterium. Classification (GTDB taxonomy): domain Bacteria; phylum Actinomycetota; class UBA4738; order UBA4738; family JACQTL01; genus JBHELK01. Next base: position 22,821 of record JBHELK010000023.1, on the reverse strand, counting down.
ATGAGAGCATCGAGGGGCGGGACGTGGCCGTTCGACCCGTTGGGCTCGGCCAGCTCCGCGTACCGCAGGCGGCCGCCGGCGTCCCGGACCCGCACCAGGCCGAGATCCTCCAGATCGCGCGAGATCGTGGACTGCGTGGCGGCGAAGCCGAGATCCTCGAGGCGCTGACGGATCTGGTCCTGGCTCCCGAGCGGCTCGCGCCGCACCAGCTCGACGAGCGCTCGCTGTCGCTGCCGCTTCATCGCGCGGCCTCCCCGGCGGGCTGCGACTCGCGGTCCAGCGTCTCCCGGAGCGCCTCGCCGAAGGCATCGACGAACGCATCGATCGCCGCCACGTCCACGGTGAGTGGCGGCGTGGCCCGCACGACACCCGGGCCGGCCTCCGTGGCCAGGAATCCACGCGCCATGAGCCCAGCGACAACAGCACCCGATCGCCCGGCCCCGACGGGTGCGCCGACGAGAAGCCCGAGGCCTCGGGGCCCTTCGGCGAGATCGGCGCCGGTCACGGCCTCGCGGAGCCCGCCGAGCAGTCGCTCGCCCATGGCGGCGGCGTTCTGCACCAGGCCCTCCTTCTCGATGACGTCGAGCACCGCCAGCGCGGCGGCGCAGACGACGGGGCCGCCACCGAACGTGGTGGCGTGCTCGCCGGCGCCGAACGCGACCTCCGGCCGGGCGATCGCGGCCCCGATCGGCAGCCCACCCGCGAGCGCCTTCGCCGACGTCACGACGTCGGGACGGATACCGCCCAGGCGTTGGTGCGCGTACCATGCGCCGCACCGCCCGACGCCCGTCTGCACCTCGTCGAGGATCAAGAGCGCCCCCCGCTCGTCGCACAGCTCGCGGGCCTGCCGGAGGTAGGCCTCGTCGAGGGGGAGCACGCCGCCCTCTCCCAGCACGGGCTCCATCAGCACGGCGGCGGTCCCGGGGTCGACGGCCCGGTCGAGCGCATCCGAGTCGTTGGGCGCGATGTGCACGAATCCCTCCGGGAGCGGCTGGAACGGCGTGTGCTTCTCGGGCTGGCCGGTCGCCGCGAGCGTGGCGAACGTCCGCCCATGGAAGGAGCCCGACAGGGCGACGACCTTGGTCCGGCCCTTCGGACGGCCGTGGCGACGCGCCACCTTCAACGCAGCCTCGTTGGCCTCCGCACCGGAGTTGCACAGGAACACCTGCCCGAAGCCGAGGATCCCCACCAGTCGCTCGGCCAGGCGCTCCTGGGGCTCGGTGGCGAACAGGTTGCTCACGTGGGTAAGGCCCGCGGCCTGCCGCTGCACGGCCTCCACCCACGCGGGATGCGAGTGCCCGATCGGGATGCACGCGATGCCGCCCGCGAAGTCGAGGTACGAACGCCCGCGATCGTCGAAGACCCGCAGCCCCTCCCCTCGCACGATCGTCACCGGATACCGCCGGTACGTCGGCATGAGCGCACTCGCTGATCCGATCGAGGGGTCCGCTCGCTTCACGCCAAGCCTCCGAGCTCCGACCCGCGAGCTCCCCCCTCGAGCTCCCCGGCCTCCGGGATCGGGAGCTTCACCGGATGCGTGATCATCGTGCCCATCCCCTCGGGCGTGAACAGCTCGAGGATCAGCGCGTGCTCGACGCGCCCGTCGACGACATGCGCGCGGCCGACGCCGCCGTGCATCGCCCGCACCACCGCTTCCAGCTTCGGGATCATGCCGCCGGAGACCTTGCCGTCGGCGATGAGCGACTCGGCGTCATCGACGTCGAGCTCCGACACGAGCTCGTCGTCCTGGATCACGCCGGGCACGTCGGTGAGCAGCACGAGCTTCGACGCGCGCATCGCCGCAGCCACCGCCGCGGCGCCGAGATCGGCGTTGACGTTGTAGGACTGGCCGTGGCCGTCCGTCGCCACGGAGGCGATGACCGGCACGGCGGTCTGCATCAGCCGGGCCAGGAGCTCCTCGTTCACCGAGGTGATGTCGCCCACGAACCCCAGGTCCTCCCCGCCCGCTCCGATCCGCTTACGGGCCATGAGGAGGTTGCCGTCGTCGCCCGAGAGGCCGATCGCCGGCACCCCGGCCCGGTTGATGGGGACCACGAGGTCCTTGTTGAGCTTGCCGACGAGAACCATCTTCGCGATCTCGAGCGTCTCGGCGTCGGTGATGCGGTGGCCGTCGCGGAACTCGGGCGTCAGGCCGAGGCGCTCGGAGAGGGCGCTGATCTGCGGGCCGCCGCCGTGGACGACGACCGGCTTCACCCCGACCATGCGGAGCAGGGCGATGTCCTCGGCGAACCGCTCCGACAGACGCGGCTCCGACATGGCGGCACCGCCCACCTTCACCACGACCGTGCGGTCGAAGTGCTCCCGGATGTAGGGCAGGGCGTCGAGCAGCACGCGCGCCTTGGCCAGCGTCCGCTGCCGCACGCCGGGCTGCGCCGTGAGTTGCGTCATCGCATCCACCTCCCCCCGCTCACGTCGAGTACTCCGCGTTGATGCGCACGTAGTCGTAGGTCAGGTCCGATCCGAAGACCGTGGCGAAGCCGTCGCCGTCGCCGAGCGTGACGCGGATGAGGACCTCGGGCCCCTGCAGGGCGTCCTTGGCCTCCGGAGCATCGAGGACGACGCCATCCCGGATCACCGGCGTCGAGTCGTAGCAGGCGCCGAAGGACACCGGATCGAGCGCAACGCCGGCGTCGCCCGCGGCCTGCAGGATGCGGCCCGGGTTCGGGTCTCCCCCGAACACGGCGGCCTTGAGCAGGTCGGATCCCGCGACGGCGAGCCCGACCCGGCGCGCGGTCTCGACGTCGACCGCTCCGTCGACCTGCACCGTGATCTGCTTCGTGGCGCCCTCGGCGTCCGCCGCGAGCTGGCGGGCGAGGTCCTCGCTCACCGTGGCCAGGGCGTCGGCGAGCCCGGCCGCCCGGGCATCCTCCATCGTGCGCAGGGGATCGCCACCGGCGGCGCCGCTCGAGAGCACGAGGACGGTGTCGTTCGTGCTCTGGCACCCGTCGAGGACCAGGCTGTTCCAGCCGGGCACGATCCACCGTTCGACGATCTCGGTCAGCAGGGCCGGCGGAACGGGCGCGTCGGTCGTGAGGTACGCGAGGAGCGTGGCGAGCCCGTGCGGTGCGAGACGGGGCGCGATCATGCCGACGCCCTTCGCGCACCCCCCCACCCGATAGGGGCCGGCGTCCGTGGTCGCCGCCTTGATGCGGGTGTCGGTCGTGCAGATGGCTTCGGCGAAGCGGTTGCCGCCCGTCTCGGACAGCGTCTCGATCGCCGAGGCGACGCCGGCGTCGAAACGATCGAGGGCCACGCGCGGGCCGATCACGCCGGTCGAGCACACCAGCACCTCGCCGGCCTCGATCCCGAGCGCGCGCCCCACGACGCCGCACATCGCCGCGGCGTCCGCCAGTCCCGCCTCTCCGGTTCCGGCGTTGGCCTGGCCGGAGTTCACGACGACCGCTCTCGCCGTCCCGTTGTCCAGGTGCGACCTGGTCACCGTCACCGGCGCGGCCGGCAGGGCGTTGGTCGTGAACGCGCCGGCGGCGGCGGCGGGGCCGTCGCACACCAGGAGTCCGAGGTCGGGACGGGCGCTCTCCTTGAACCCGGCCGTGACGCCCGCCGCCCGGAAGCCCTTCGCGTACGTGACGCTCACGGGTAGATCCCGATCGTCGGGAGCCCGGCGGTCTCGTCCAGGCCGAACATCAGGTTCATGTTCTGGATGGCCTGCCCGGCCGCGCCCTTCACCAGGTTGTCGACGGCGCCGACGGCGACCGCCGTGCCCGCCCTGGCGTCGAGCCCGACACCCACCTCGCACACGTTGGCGCCCGTCACGCGTTTCGCGTCCGGGAGATCGCCCGGGGGCAGCGCCCGGACGAAGGGCGCGCCCTCGTACGCCGCGCGGAGGTGACCGGCGAGATCCTCGAGTGCCGCGTCGCGCGCGAGCCGCGCGTAGCACGTGACCAGCACGCCACGGACGGCAGGCACGAGGTGCGGCACGAACGTCACCGACGCCGCCATCCCGGCGACTCGCTCCAGCACCTGCTCGATCTCCGGCGTGTGCTGGTGCGTCCCCACGCGGTACGGCCGCACGCTCCCCTCCGTGTGGGCGTAGTGCACGGTCTCCGTGGGCTTCGCGCCGGCGCCCGAGACGCCCGACTTCGCGTCGACCACGATCCCGTCGGAACGGATCATCCCGGCGCGCAGCAGTGGCGCGAGCGCCAGCGCGACCGCGGTGGGATAGCACCCCGGGTTCGCAACGAGGTCCGCGCCGGGGATGTCCTCGCGGAAGAGCTCCGGCAGCCCGTACACGGCCTTCCCCAGCCAGTCGGGCGCCTGGTGCTCGAACCCGTACCACGCCGGGTAGGCATCGGCCGGCAGGCGGAAGTCCCCGGCCAGATCGACGACTCGCACGCCGGCGTCGAGCAGCCGCGGCGCGACCGCGGAGCTCGAGCCGTGGGGAAGGGCCAGGAACGCCACGTCCGCCCGGCCCTCGATCTCGGTGTCGATGGCCTCGAGGACCACGTCCGCATAGGGGGCGAGGTGGGGGACCACGTCGCCGACCCTCCGGCCGGCCCGCTCACCGGCGGTCACCACCGTGACCTCCGCTTTCGGGTGTCCGGCCAGCAGGCGCAGGAGCTCGGCCCCCGAGTATCCAGAAGCTCCGAAGACGGCGGCACGCACGGCGGAACCGGCCATGGCGCATGAGTATGCAGATTGCGGTATGGATATGCAACCGGGGGGGGGCGGGGCGGCCCGGCTACGGGACGATCTTCGAGATTGGGAGCTCGAGAATGTCGCTCGCCCCGTGGGCCTTGAGGAGGGGGATCAGGGTGTTCACGGTGGATTTCTCCACCACCGTCTCGACGGCGAAGTTCCCCTCCTCCGCCAGCGGCGAGACCGTCGGCGCCTTCATCGAGGGCAGCACGCCGAGCAGGCTCTCGAGATCGCCCCCCGAGACGTTCAGCTTGATGAGCACGCGGCCCTGCGCACGCAGCGCGCCGAGGATGAGCGTGGTGACGTCGTCCATGGCTCGGCGCTTCGTCTCGTCTCCGGCCGCCACGGGGTTCGCGATCAGCAGCACCTCGGACTCGAGGAGCGTCTCGATGATCTTCATCCCGTGGGCGCGGAGCGTGCCACCGGTCTCCGACACGTCGACGATGGCGTCGACGATCTCCGGCACCTTCGCCTCGGTGGCACCGTAGGACTCGAAGACCTTCACCTCGATCGCCAGCCCCTCGAAGTACCGGCGAACGAGGTTCGGGTACTCGGTGGAGATGCGCGACCCCGGGGGGAGATCGGCGGCGCGGCTCGCGGGATGGTCGATCGGCACGGCCAGCACGATCTTCACGCCGAAGCCGACGCCGCCCTTCGCGTACTCGAGCGACGCCAGGATGTCGACCTTCGACTCGGTCTCCTCCACCCAGTCGCGCCCGGTGATGCCGAGGTCGAAGAACCCGTCCTCGACGTACCGCGGGATCTCCTGCGGCCGCAGGAGCGACACGCGCTCGATGCGTTCGTCGTCGATGCGCCCGTGATAGTCGCGGGACGACCCCCGCCGTACGCGGAGGTCCGCCTGCTCCAGCAGGCGCAGGGTCTGTTCCTCGAGCGAGCCCTTCGGCACCACGAACCGCAGCATCAGGTCCCCACCTTCTGGAAGAAGCAGCTGCGCTCGCCGGTGTGGCAGGCCGCACCCACCTGGTGCACGCGCACCAGCAGGGTGTCGGCGTCGCAGTCGGCCCGGATCTCCTCGACGTGCTGCACGTGGCCGGACGTGTCGCCCTTTCGCCACAGCTCCTGTCGCGACCGGCTCCAGAACACGGTGCGACGCTCCTCGAGGGTGCGCTCGAGCGACTCGCGGTTCATCCACGCCACCATCAGCACGTCGCCGTTCTCGGCGTCCTGCACCACGGCAGGGACGAGCCCCCGGTCGTCGAAGCGCACGTCGGCGGCCCGGAGCTCGTTCACGTCTGCCTCACCGGGATGCCGCGGTCGGCCAGCGATCGCTTCACATCGGCGATCGACAGCTCCTCGAAGTGGAACCGCGACGCGGCCAGCACCGCGTCGGCACGCCCGTCCTCGAGCGCCTCGGCGAAGTGCTCGATGCGACCGGCCCCGCCCGACGCCACCACCGGCACGCGCACCGCGTCGGCCACGGCTCGGGTGAGCTCGATGTCGTAGCCGTCTCCCGTTCCGTCCCGGTCGATCGACGTGAGCAGGATCTCGCCCGCCCCGCACCGCTCGGTGGCCTCGACGGCCCACTCCACCGCGTCGCGGCCGGTCGGGGTGCGTCCGGCCTCGACGAACACCTCGAAGTGACCGTTCACCCGCTTGGCGTCGACGGCCACCACGATGCACTGCGCCCCGAACCGGTCCGCGCACCGCGCGAGCGTGGCCGGATCGCGCACCGCGGCGGTGTTCAGGGACACCTTGTCCGCTCCCGCCCGGAGGAGCGCGTTGACGTCGCCCTCGCTGCGGACGCCGCCGCCCACCGTGAGTGGGATGAACACCTCCCCCGCCGTCCGCCAGATGACGTCGAGCGTGGAGGCGCGTGCCTCGACCGTGGCCGTGATGTCGAGGAACACCACCTCGTCGGCACCCTCCCTGTCGTAGCGCGCCGCGAGCTCGGCCGGGTCGCCGGCGTCGCGGAGGTCGACGAAGTTGGTCCCCTTCACGACGCGGCCGGCGTCGACGTCGAGGCACGGGATCAACCGCTTGGCGAGCGTCATCGCGTCGCCGCCAGGGCCTCGGCGAGCGAGAGCGTCCCCTCGTACAGGGCCCGCCCCACGATGGACCCCTCCATCCCGAGCTCCGCCAGGCTCCGCAGGTGATCCGAGCCACGAACGCCGCCCGACGCGATGAGCGGGCGGTCCGTGAGCTCCTGGAACCGCCGGTAGAGCACGAGGTCGGGCCCCTCGAGCGTCCCGTCCACGCGGATCGATGTCACGAGGAACCGGGGAGCCCCGGCTTCCACCAGGCGGGGGACGAGATCCTCGATGGGCGGCCCCTCCTCCTTCCACCCCCGGGCCATGGCGTGGCCCTCGCGGACGTCCACGGCGACGACCAGCCGCTCGCCGAGCCGCTCGACGGCCTGTCCGACCAGTGCGGGCGACCACACGGCCGCCGATCCGAGCACGGCCCGCGACGCACCCGATGCAAGCGCGTCCTCGACGGCCTCGAGCGTCCGCAAGCCGCCGCCGGCCTGGACCGGGATGTCCACCGCGCTGCAGATGGCCTCGACGGCCTGGCGGTTCGAACCGGAGCCGAGCGCGGCGTCGAGGTCGACGACGTGCAGGAGCTCGGCCCCCTCCCGCTCGAAGCGGCGGGCCGTGGCCACGGGGTCCTCCGCGTAGCGGGTCTCCTGCTCCGGATCGCCGCGAAGCAGGCGCACCACGCGCCCCTCCGAGAGATCGATGGCCGGGATGACGATCACGAACTCGCCTTTCCCGATCGGGGGATCCGCTCGCTGTCGGTGGCAGGCACGGTCTCGGCGACCGGCGAGCTCCCCCCCCGAACCCCCCGGACGAACGCTTCGTACAGCGCGAGGCCGGGCTCGCCGGACTTCTCGGGATGGAACTGCGTGCCGAACACCGAGCCCCGCGCGATCACCGACGCGAACGGCTCGCCGTGCTCGGTCCGCCCCACCGTGAACGACGCGACCGGCGCCACGGCGAAGGAGTGCACGAAGTAGAAACGCGTGCCAGTGGGGATGCCTCGCACATATGGGTGGTCGGCGGTCCAGTGGACCTCGTTCCATCCCATGTGCGGCACCTTCAGGCCTGGGCCCCCGAGCAGCCGCCGCACCGTCCCCGGAAGCATGGCGAGCCCGGGGTCGGGATCCTCCTCGCCGCCGTCGAACAGGACCTGGAGGCCGAGGCAGACCCCCAGCACGGGGCGCTGCTCCCGGGCGAATCGCACGATGACCTCGTCGAGCCGGCGCGCCCGCAGCTCGCGCATGCATGCGCCGAACGCGCCGACACCCGGCACGAGCAACGCGTCGGCGCGCGAGGCCGCATCGGGGTCGCTCGTCACCTCCGGCCGGCCCCCGACCCGCTCCAGCGCGCGCTGCACCGATCGCACGTTGCCCATCCCGTAGTCGAGCACCGCGATCCCGCTCACAACACGCCCTTCGTCGATGGCGTGCCGCTGCGGCCGGTCAGGGAGCAGGCGTCGCCCAGCGCGCGAGCCAGAGCCTTGAACTCGGCCTCGACCACGTGATGCGGGGCGCGACCGGACACGAGCCGGACGTGCAGCGTGATGCCGGCTGCCGTGGCGAAGGCCCGGACGAAGTCCTCCGTGAGGCCCGTGTCGTAGGTCCCGATCGTCTCCGCCGGCACGTCGACCTCGTGCACGACGTACGGACGCCCGCTGATGTCGAGCGCCACGTCGACGAGGGCCTCGTCCATCGGCGCCGCCCCCATGCCGTAGCGCCGGATGCCAGCCTTGTCGCCGAGCGCCCTGGCCAGCGCGTCCCCCAGCGCGATCCCCACGTCCTCCACGGTGTGGTGGGCGTCGACCCCGAGATCCCCCCTGGCCGTCACGTCCAGATCGAAACCGGCGTGCGTGCCGAGCTGCTGCAGCATGTGGTCGAAGAAGGGCAGCCCGGTGTCGGCGGCGGCCGTCCCGGAGCCGTCCACCGCGAGCGACACGCGCACGGTCGTCTCCTTCGTGGCTCGCTCGACCTCGGCCGATCGGGTCATCGCGTCGCTCCCTCCAACGCCTCGAGGAACCGGTCGCCCTCTTCAGGCGTGCCGGCACTGACCCGCAAGCATCCCGGAACGGCCGCGGACATGTCACGGACCAGCACGCCCCGTTCGAGCAGCCCGTCGAAGACTTCCTGCAGCGGTCTCGACGGGCGGAACAGCACGAAGTTCGCCTCGGACGGGTACGCGGTGACGCCGGGCATCCCCCGCAGGGCCTCGAACAGCCGATCGCGCTCGGTTCGGATGACGTCGAGGATCCCCATCGCCTCGTCCCGGTGACGGAGGGCCACCACCCCGGTGGCCTGGGAGAGCGCCGACAGGTGGTAGGGAAGCCGCACCCGCTGGAGGTCGTCGATGACCTCGACCGACGCGATGCAGTAGCCGATGCGAGCGGCGGCGAGCGCGAACGCCTTCGAGAAGGTCCGCACCACCACCAGGTTCGGGTGCCGCGCGACGAGCTCGGCCGCGGACTTGCCGCCGAACTCGACGTACGCCTCGTCCACGATCACCAACGCGTCCGTGGACGCCACCACCTGCTCGATGACCTCGGGCGGCTGCGTGTTGCCGGTGGGGTTGTTCGGGGAGCACACGAAGACGACGGTCGGCGAAGCCTCTAACGCGGCGCGGATCTCGTCCTCTCCGATGGCCCACGGCTCCGGGGTCTCCACCCGGATCACGTCGGTGTGCGTCATCCAGCCGAGATGTGCGTGGAGCACGTACGTCGGGGTGAACAGGACACAGCCGCGCCCCGGCCCTCCGTAGGCGAGCAGCAGCTGCTGGATGACCTCGTTCGACCCGTTGGCCGGCCACACCGACGCGGCCGGGACCCCGGCGTACGCGGCGAGACCCTCGCGGAGCTCGAGGGCGTCGCGGTCCGGATACCGGTTGAAGGCGATGCCACGGACGGCGTCCGCCAGCTCGTCCACGAAGTCCGCGGGGAGTGCGTACGGGCACTCGTTCGTGTTGAGCCGCACGGGCACGTCGAGCTGCGGAGCCCGGTACGGCGGCACGGCACGGAGACCGGGGCGCGGCTCAGGCATCGGCGACGAACCCCTCCCGAGCCCGGAGCTCCACGGCCCGGGCGTGTCCGTCGAGACCCTCGGCACGCGCCACGAGCGCCACCTCGCGCCCGACGCGAGCCGCCGCCTCCGGCGACACCTCGACAACCGCGGAGACGGTGACGAAGTCGGAAGCCCGCAGGCCGCTCGAGAACCGGGCGGTGCCCATCGTGGGCAGCACGTGGTTCGAGCCGACGCCGTAGTCGCCGAAGGGCACGGCGCTGGACGGCCCGAGGAACACCGCGCCGGCATTGCGCACGAGCCCCAGGAACGACCTCGCGTCCTCCACGATCACCTCGAGGTGCTCCGGTGCCAGGTCGTTCACCACGAGGGCGGCCGCCTCCTCGTCGGCGACGATCACCGCCCTCGATCCCCCGATGGCCCGTTCCACGATGTCGCGGCGGGCGGCGCGCGCCACGTCGCGCTGCAGCGCCTCGTCCACGAGCCGGACCAGCTCCTCGCTGGTGGTCACGAGCGACGTCGCCGCCAGGGGATCGTGCTCGGCCTGGGCCATGAGGTCGGCGGCGAGGAGCTCCGGCTCGGCGGTGTCGTCCGCCACGATCGCGAGCTCGCTGGGGCCGGCGAGCGCGTCGATGCCCACGTCGCCGGCGACCTCGCGCTTGGCTGCGGTCACGTAGACGTTGCCGGGGCCGACGATCGTGTCCACGGCCGGGACGGACGCCGTCCCGTATGCGAGCGCGGCGATGGCCTGGGCGCCGCCCGCCTTCACCACGAGGTCGGCGCCGGCCCGCCGCGCCGCCACGAGCACGAGCGGCGGGATCGTCCCGTCCGGGAGCGGCGGCGAGCACACCACCGCCTCACCGACGCCGGCCACCCTGGCCGGAACCACCGTCATGCACGCCGTCGACGGGTACGCGGCCCGTCCGCCGGGGACGTAGCACCCCGCCCGCGCCAGGGGACGGACGATCTCCCCGCACATGACGCCGTCCGCCTCCGTCCACCACTCCGATGGCAGCTGTCGCTCGTGCAGGGCTCGAAGCCGATCGATCATGGCCTCGATCGCGCCCACCAGGTCGGCGGGGACGACCCGCTCCGCCGCCTGGAGCTCGTCGGGGCCCGCGATCACTCCGCTCCGGCGAAGGTCGGCGCCGTCGAACCGCAAGGCGAGGTCCACGAGCGCGTCGTCACCCTCCTCGCGCACGCGGGAGACGATCTCCCGCGCCGACGCCACGACGTCGGCTCCCAGCGTCAGACGCCGGGGCGCCGGGCGCTCGGTGGATGCCACGCGAAGATCGACGATCTGCAGGGTCAAGGAGCTCCTTTCGACGCGAGTGTAGGCCGGGGCTCGTCCCCGGCCGGGTGACCAGGGGTGGGGCTACGCGCCGCCGGCGACGGCCGGGAGGATCGACACGCGCTGATCCGGCCCCACCGGCGTATGGATGCCGTCGCGATGTCGGATGTCCTCGTCGTCGACGAAGACGTTCACGAACCGGCGCACGCTGCCGTCCTCGTCCAGGAGGCGGGGGCGGATCGCCGGGTGCGCGGCGGTGAGGGCCTCGATGATCTCCTCGACCGTCGCGCCCCGCACCTCGATCGTGGAGGCGCCGCCGACCTGGTCGCGAAGGGCACCGGGGATGCGGACGGTGGCCACCGCTACACGACCTCCGCCAGCGCCGCGAGCTTCGGTGGGATGACTCTCGTCGGCGTGAAGCGGCCGGCGAACCCGTCGAGCGTCTTCAATCCCATCCCGGTGACGTAGGCGACGACGGTCTCCGACGGTTGCACGACGCCCTTCGCGGCGAGCTTCGCGAGAGCGCCGATCGTCACGCCGCCCGCCGTCTCCGTGAAGATCCCCTCCGTCCGGGCCAGGAGCCCGACGGCCTCGACGATCTCCTCCTCGGAGACCTCGGCGACCGCGCCGCCCGACTTGCGGACCTCGCGCAGCGCGTACCAGCCGTCCGCCGGGTCGCCGATGGCGAGTGACTTGGCGATCGTGCGCGGCGTTCGCACCGGGCGGACGTCCTCGCCCCCCGTCTCGAACGCTGCAGCGACCGGGTTGCACCCAGCGGCCTGCGCCCCCGACACCCTGACGTTGGACTCCTCCTGCAACAGGCCCACAGCGTCGAGCTCGCGGTATGCCTTGCCGATGCGGGTCAGGAGTGCGCCCGACGCGATCGGCACCACGACGTGATCCGGCGCTCGCCACCCGAGCTGCTCCGCCGTCTCGAACGCGATCGTGCGGGATCCCTCCGCGTAGAACGGACGAAGGTTCACGTTCACGAAGGCCCACGGGTACTCCTCCGTGGCCTCGGCGCAGAGCCGGTTGACGTCGTCGTACGTGCCGTCGACGGCCACGACCGTGGCGCCGTACACGGCGGCCGCCATGATCTTGGCCGGCTCCAAGTCCGCCGGCACGAACACGACCGCCCGCAGCCCCGCGTGGGCGGCGTGCGCGGCGACGGCGTGGGCGAGGTTCCCGGTCGAGGCGCAGGCCACGGTGTCGAAACCGAACTCGCGGGCCTTGGTGAGCGCCACCGAGACGACGCGGTCCTTGAAGGAGTGCGTGGGGTTGCGGGTCTCGTCCTTGATCCACAGGTCGGCGAGGCCGAGCTCCGCGCCGAGCCGCTCGGCCCTGCGCAGGGGGGTGAAGCCGTCGCCGAGGTCGACGCGCTCGTCCCGGCGGGCCGGCAGCAGCGGCTGGTAGCGCCACAGGGACCGGGGGCCTCCCTCGATCGCTGCGAGCACGCCGGACCCCCGGATGCGCTCGTAGTCGTAGGACGGCTCGAGCGGACCGAAGCACTCGTCGCACGCCGATCTCGGCTGGGCGGCGTACGTCGTGCCGCACTCCCGGCAGATGAGCCCGATCAGGTAGTCCGACACCGCACGTCCTCCCTGAAACGCAATGAGGCCCGCGGGGGGTGCGCGAGCCTCGGATCCAGACCCTCATCTTTCCCGGTCGAGCCGGGTCGGAATTGGCACCCTTGGCGAAATCGCACCACCGGGGTTGCCGCGGCTTCACAGGGCCTGCCCCTCCACCGCTCTGGATGAGGCCCGGCCGGCGTCGTTCAGGCGATCGACCGGCCGGACGTATTCGATTGCCAGCAAGGCTACCGGAGCCTCGGAGGGGACGGCAAACCCGCGGCTCGTCCCCTTCGTCCTGGTTTGAGCAGAGCGAGCAGAGGGTACCTGCCCGGCCGGAACCGACCCCAGGAGGAGCAGCGCCTATGACTCGAAGGATCGCGGTGCTGATCAGCGCGTCGGTCGTCGCAACGCTGCTGACGGCCGCGCTGCCCGCCCAGGCCCAGTCCGGCGGCGGATGTCAGCTCGACGGGACGGCCTCGTTCAAGCCCGGCCTCACGAACGACGCCGCCGACTTCAGCTACAGCTTCAACGGCAAGCTCTCGAACTGCATGTCGAACGTGGACGGCGCGCCGCAGTCCGGCACCGTCTCGGCCGGAGAGATCGTCACCATCAGGGGCCAGAAGTTCCAGGAGCCGGTCCCCACCGGCAACGGCTCCTGCGGCACCGGCACGACGCACGGCACGACGATCATCACGTGGGCCGACGGGACGTTCACCGTCATCACCTACGACACGACGTCGGCCGCGGCGGGCGTCGTGCTCCAGGGGAACGTGGATCCCAGCGTGGCGCTCAAGGCGGTGAAGCCGAAGAAGGGCCAGCCGAAGTCGACGAAGATCAAGTCGACCGCGTACGCCGGAGCGGGCGCCGTCGGGCTCCTGACCTTCCAGCCCCCCGATCCCACCGCGTGCGGCGCGGACGGCGTGAAGACGGCGGCCATCAGTGGGTTCACCGGTATCGGATCGCAGTAGCGCCGCGACGAGCGCGACCGCGATCCCGCGTCTGTCGAAGCGGAGCCTCTCGGGGCTCCGCTTCTCGCTGTTCTTCCTTCTCGGGATCGTGTCGTGGTGCTCGAGCGCGACCCCCGCCTGGGCCGCCCCTCGCGCCTCGGCCTGCCGGCTCGACGGCACGTTCCGCACGATCCCCTCCCTGAAGACCGCTCCCGTCCGGATGCGCTACACGATCAGGGGAACCGCCAGCGACTGCCGGTGGACGGATGGTGCGCCGACGCAGAACGGGACCTTCACGGCCAGGGGATCCGGCACGGCGAGCTGCGAGGAGGGCATGACGAAGGGGGTGGCCCGCATCCGGTGGGACGACCATCGCACCTCCACCATGAGGTACACGACCACGAACCGCTACAACCTGATCGAGCTCGACGGCGTCTTCGTCCGCGGTGAATCCCGCGGCTACACGGCCCACGCGCTGCTCGCGTTCGTGGTCGACATCAACGAGCCGGCCGGATGCATCACGGAGTTCGGGCTCAACCGAGCCACGTTCCACGGGTCCTGCGAGCGGGGCAACGTCGAGGGCGCCGGTTCCGCGCACCAGCAGGCGTCGCCGCGTTCGATATCTCGCCTCCATGTGGGTAGGGTTCCGGTGAACGAGTACGACACATCGAGGAGGAGGGACGCATGATGCGAGACGAGACTCCCCTTCAGAAGGCAGGGATGGCCGCGGTCGGCGCGGTCGATGCCGCGGCAGAGGCGGCGCGGGAAGCCGCGGGCGGCGTGACCGAGCGCGTGGAACAGGCGCGCGACGAAGCGGCGAAGGCCGTGAAGCGACTCGCCTCCCGTGGCCGCAAGGCCACGACGAGGGCGAGGTCCACGGCGAAGAAGGCCACGACCCGTGGAAAGTCGACGGCGAAGAGGGCCACCACCCGCGCAAGGTCCTCGGCCAAGCGCTCGACCGGCGGCGCGAGGTCCACGGCGAAGCGAGCCGGCACGCGGGCCAAGTCCACGGCGAAGAAGGCCGGGACGCGCGCGAAGTCCGCGGCCAGGACGGCGAGGAGCGGCGCGAAGTCGACGGCCAAGCGAGCCAGGGCAGGAGCGCGCAAGACGGCCTCCTCCGCCAGGCGCGGCGCGAAGTCCACGGCCCGCACGGCTCGGGGCGCGGCCAGGTCGACGGCGCGTTCGGCGCGGTCGTCGGCGCGCAAGACGAGCTCGGCGGCCAGGGGCAAGTCCACCGCCAAGCGGCGCACGGCCGGAGCGAAGAAGTCGACGGCCAGGAAGTCGACGGCGCGCAAGTCGACCGCGCGGAAGTCGACCGCGCGCAAGACCGGCGCCCGGAAGTCGACGGCGAAGCGATCCACCGGCGCGCGGAAGAAGGCGACGAGCCGCAAGCGCTAGCTCGCCGAACGCGGATCCACGGACGGGGGCCGGAGCGATCCGGCCCCCGTTTCGCGTCAGGGCTCCGAGGCCTCCACCCGGAGCACGGACATCACGCTGCGAACGGGGTCGAGCCCCCGAAGCGCGTGGACGCACGCCTGCAGCGAATGCTCACTCGATCGGTGCGTGATCATGACCAGCCGGGCCTGATCCTCCCGGCCCTCCTGCCACACCGATTTGATCGAAACGTCGTGCTCGGAGAACGCGGTGGCGATGGCGGCGAGCACGCCGGGCCGGTCGTCCACCTCGAGCAGGATGTAGTACTGCGACGAGATCTCGTCGATGGGTTTGATCCGTCTCGGCTGATACGTCACCGGCGCGTGTGAGGCCGTGCCTTCCCGCAGGTTGTGTACCGCCTCGACGAGATCGCCGACCACCGAGGTCGCCGTGGGGTCGCCTCCGGCACCGCGCCCGTACAGCATCACCGAGCCCACGCGCTGCCCCTCGATCACGACGGCGTTGAAGGAGTGCCGCACCGTCGCCAGGGGATGGTCCGCGGGGACCATGGCCGGATGGACCCGCACGCTCACGTCGCCCTCCTGCGTCTCGGCGATGGCCAGGAGCTTCACGACGTAGCCGAGCTGCTTCGCGTACACGATGTCGTCGGCCGACAGCCCGGTGATGCCCTCGCGGTAGACGTCCCCCGCGACGACCTGCGTGTCGAACGCGATCATGGCCAGGATCGCGGCCTTGGCCGCGGCGTCGAATCCCTCGATGTCCGCCGTGGGGTCGCGCTCCGCGTACCCCAGCGCCTGGGCCTCCGCCACGGCGTCGTGCAGCGACAGCGCGTCCTCCTCCATCCGGGTGAGGACGTAGTTCGTCGTGCCGTTCACGATCCCCATGAGCTTCACGATCCGTTCGCCGGCCAGGCCCTGCTTCAGCGGCCGGATCAACGGGATGCCGCCGCCCACGCTCGCCTCGTACAGGAGGTCGACGCGGTGCTTCTCCGCCGCCTCGAACAGCTCGCGCCCGAGGGTCGACAGCAGCTCCTTGTTGGCCGTGATCACCGGCTTGCCCCGCTCGAACGCCTCGAGGATCAGGGAGCGAGCCGGCTCGATCCCGCCGATGACCTCGACCACGACGTCGACGTTGGGGTCGCTCACGACCTCGTGTGGATCGTGGGTGAACACCTCGGCCGGGAGCTCGACGTCGCGCTCCTTCGACAGGTTCCGCACGGCGACGCGCGTCACCTCGACGCGGCCGCCCGCGCGCGCGCCCACCTCGTCGGCGTGATCCGCCAGCATCCGGGCCACCGCCGAACCGACGTGGCCGCACCCCAGCAACCCGACGCGAACGGGATCCCTGGTGCTCATCGCGAGCCCCGTTCTACCAGACTCAGGACTTCGCGCCGCGGAGCGTTCCCTCGTTCTTCTGGCTGATCCGGGCGACGTCCGACTTCGGCGCGACGCGCCAGAACGCCGACCGCGCGCGATCCCAGTCCCCGAGGATGGCCTTGACCCGCTCGCTCCCCGTGAGCTCGAGATGCCGCTCCAGCAGCGAACGCAGCTCGCCCAGGTGCTCGGGCTCCGGCCGGTGCGGCTCGACCAGCTCGGGATTGACCCGGGCGCGCAGCGCGGCTTCCGGGTCGTACACGAACGCCTGGCCGCCGGTCATCCCGGCCCCGAGGTTCAGCCCGACCGGCCCGAGCACGACGACCGTCCCGCCTGTCATGTACTCGCAGCAGTGCTCCCCCGCGCCCTCGACAACGGCCGTGGCGCCCGAGTTGCGCACCGCGAACCGCTCGCCGGCCCGGCCCGCCGCGAGCAGCTCGCCGCCGGTCGCGCCGTACAGCACGGTGTTCCCGAGCAGCCACGGCTCGCCGGCGTCCTCCGGAGGCGCCACGATCACGATCCGGCCGCCGCCCATCCCCTTGCCCACGTAGTCGTTGGCTTCGCCGACGAGGTGGAGCTCCACGCCGCTCGCGAGGAACGCTCCGAAGGACTGCCCGGCCTCACCCGCGAGGTGCACGAAGGCGCGACCGGGCGGCGATCCCTCGCCGAACTCGCGGCCGATCGCGCCCCCGAGCCTCGCCCCCACCGTGCGGTCCTTGTTGTGGATCTCGTAGGAGAGCTCGATCTCGCGGCCTGTCCGGACGGACTCCCAGGCGTCCTCGTACAGGCGGTCGCCGAGCTCGGAGCGCGGGTTCTGCAGCGCGATGTGGTGGTGGAACCGGCGGTCACGTCCCGGCTCAGCCAGCAGTGGCGAGAGATCGACGGCGTCGGCGCGCGTGCCGGTCTCCTTCTGCCGCAACAGGTCGGTGCGACCCACGGCCTCCTCGAAGGACCGGAGGCCGAGCTCCGCCAGCAGATGCCGCACCTCCTCAGCCACGTGCGTGACGTACGCGGCGACCATCTCCGGCGTGCCGGCGAACTTCGCGCGGAGCTCCGGCCGTTGTGTGGCGATCCCGACCGGACAGGTGTCCAGGTGGCAGGTGCGGACCATGATGCACCCCTCGGCGAGGAGCGCCGCCGTGCCGAACGACACCTCGTCGGCCCCGAGCAGCCCGGCGACCAGCACGTCGCGACCGGTCTTGATGCCGCCGTCGATGCGCACGCGCGCTCGCGAGCGAAGGCGGTTCTCCACCAGGGCCTGCTGGGTCTCGGCGAGCCCGATCTCCCACGGGAGCCCCGCGTTCTTGATGGAGGAGAGCGGCGACGCCCCGGTGCCGCCGTCGGCACCGGCCACGTGCACGACCTCCGCCAGTCCCTTGATGACGCCGG
Source organism: Actinomycetota bacterium (assembly GCA_046263085.1). Lineage (GTDB taxonomy): Bacteria > Actinomycetota > UBA4738 > UBA4738 > JACQTL01 > JBHELK01. The sequence continues at coordinate 5,173 of JBHELK010000023.1, read as the reverse complement.
CGGCGATCGTGCCGACCCCGACCTCGCTCACCAGCTTCACGCTCACGTCCGCCCGCGGGTTCACCTGCTTCAGGTCGAAGATGAGCTGCGACAGGTCCTCGATCGAGTAGATGTCGTGGTGCGGTGGGGGCGAGATCAGGGCGACGCCCGGTTGCGTGTGGCGGAGGCGGGCGATCTCCTCGCTCACCTTGTGCCCCGGGAGCTGCCCGCCCTCGCCCGGCTTCGATCCCTGCGCGATCTTGATCTGGAGCTCGTCCGCGAACGCCGCGTACTCCGGGGTCACTCCGAACCGACCGCTCGCGACCTGTTTGATCCGGCAGTTCCGCTCCGTGCGGTACCGCGCGGGGTCCTCGCCACCCTCGCCGGTGTTCGCCTTGCCGCCGAGCCGGTTGAATGCGATGGCCAGGGTCTCGTGGGCCTCGGCGCCGATCGCGCCGTGGGAGATGGCGCCCGTGGAGAACCGCTTCACGATCTCGCTCGCCGGCTCCACCTCCTCGAGCGGGACGGATGGCCCCGCCGGGATCATCTCCAGCAGGTCGCGCGGCTCCGTGGGCGGCCGCGAGTTTACGAGCTCCGCGAACCGCAGGTACCGGTCGAAGTCGGGATCTCCGGTGATCGCCCGGTGCAGTGCGTGCGCGATGGCCATGTCGCTCTCGTCCTCCGCCGCCGCGGTCGACTTCAACCGCTCGAGCCCGGGATCCACGGTCTCGTGCAACGCTCGCACCGCGAACGGGTTCGCCGCGTGGTACTCGCCGCCCTTGTGAAACTTCACGTAGCCGGGGTTCACCAGCTTCGGCTGCGCGGCGCCGAACGCCTCGCGGTGGCGCGCCAGCACGTCCTCGGCGATCTGCTCGAACCTCAGGCCGCCGATCGGCGACGGCGTGCCCTCGAAGCACACCTCGACGACCTCTCGATCGATGCCGATCGCGTCGAAGATCTGCGCACCGCGGTAGGAGTCGACGCAGGAGATCCCCATCTTCGACAGGACCTTGAGCACGCCCTCCTCGACGGCGGACTTGTAGGCGATCAGCGCATCGGCGGGATCGGCGTCACCCGCCCGGCCCGACGCGGCGAGCGACGCGACCGTCGCGAGCGCGAGCCGCGGATAGATGGCCTCGGCCCCGTACCCCAGGAGACACGCGAAATGGTGCGACTCCCGCGCGTCGTCGGTCTGCACCACGATCGACGTCCGCGTGCGGTGGCCGGCCCGCAGCAGGGCCGTGTTCGCGGCGCCCACCGCGATGAGCGAGGGGATCGGCGCGAGCTCCGGCCCCGCGTTCTCGTCCGAGATCACGAGGATGCCGCTGCCGTGCTGGGCCGCGACCACGGCCACCTCGGCCAGGTGCTCGACCGCTCGCCGCAGCCCGGCCGCCCCGTCATCGATGTGCCACGTGGCGTCGACCATGACCCCGGCGGGCGGCCGGAAGAGGAAGAAGGACTCGTACTCCAGGAGCGCCGCGCCTTCCGGGCGCTCCCACAGCATCGGGTCGCGGGGCCCGAGGAGCGTGCGCAACGACATGACGTGCCGCTCCCGCAGATGGTCGATCGCCGGGTTCGTCACCTGGGCGAAGCGCTGCTTGAAGAAGGAGAACAGCGGGCGGCGGTGCTCGCTGAACGGCGGCAGCGGCGTGTCGTCGCCCATCGAGAATGTCGGCTCCTTGCCGTTCACCGCCGACGGCCGCAGGATCAGCGTCAGCTCCTCGCGCGTGTACCCGTGCGCGATCTGCCGCGGCAGCAGGTCGTCGACGGGCTCGGCGCGCGGCTCCCCGAGGGGCTGCGACATGCGCTCCTCCGCGAGCCACGCTCCGTACGGCCGGTCCCGGGCGATGCGGGCCACGGGATCGAGCTCGAAGCCGGCGCGCCCGGGATCGACGCAGATCATCTGCCCCGGCCCGAGCTTCCCCCGGCGGACCGTCCCCCGCCCTCGCGTGTACACCGCGCCCGCCTCCGATGCGCATGCCACCGTGCCGTCATCGCACACCACGTAGCGCAGCGGCCGCAGGCCGTTTCGGTCGAGCGCGGCGCCTACCCGGACCCCGTCCGTGAAGATCAGGCCCGCGGGCCCGTCCCACGGCTCCATGAGCGAGGCGTGCCACCGGTAGAAGTCGCGGACCTCCTCCGGCAACCGGGGGTCGCCTTCCCATGCTGCGGGCACCAGCATGGCAAGGGCGTGGCGGACGTCCCGCCCGGGCCCCGGCTTCTCCCCCTCCCGGACGAGCAGCTCGACGGCGTTGTCGAGCATCGCGGAGTCGGAGCCGCGCTCGTCGATGACGGGCCGCAGCACGTCCTCCTCGAGGAGCGACCACTTGCCGAGCCGGCCCTCGCGAGAGCGCATCCGGTTGACGTTGCCGGCGATCGTGTTGATCTCGCCGTTGTGGCACAGCATGCGGAACGGTTGCGCGCGTTCCCACGTGGGCTCCGTGTTCGTCGAGTACCGCTGGTGGAACACGGCGAACGGGGCCTCGAACTCCGGGTGAGAGAGGTCGGGGTAGAACTCGCCGAGCTGATCGGCCGCGACCAGCGCCTTGTAGTTCACGGTGAGGAAGCTGAACGACGGGAAGTACAGGCGACGCCGCTCGTCCCGGATGGTCTTCTCGGCGCGGCGGCGGGCCCGGAACGCCTTGTCCTCCGCCTCGTCCTTGCTCATGTCCTCGGCGCGCGACAGGAAGCCGTGCATGATCCGCGGCATCAACCGCCTGGCGTGCGTCCCGAGGGCCTGCGGGTACACCGGCACGTCGCGCCACCCCAGGACCTCCAGCCCCTCCATGCGACAGGCGGTGCCCACGATCCCGCGGATCTCGCTCGGCGGCGTCTCCTCGAAGTCGAACACGACGACGATCCCCAGCCGCCCCTCGTGCGAGCCGGTGAACCCGAGGTCGTTGGCCTCGCGGGCGAAGAACCGCTCCGGGATGGGCATGAGGAGGCCGGCGCCGTCCCCACTCCGGGCGTCGGCCGCAGTGGCCCCCCGGTGCGTGACCCGGCAGAGCGAGCGGATCGCGGTCTCGACGATGTCGCGCGAGGGCTTCCCCTCGACGTTCGCGACGAACCCGATCCCGCAGGCGTCCCGTTCCCGGTCGTACTGCCCGATCACCTGATCCCCTTCTCCATCCTCATCTCGTGTGGCCTTCGTTCCCTCGAGGCCTCCGTGAACCCCTGGTAAACAAAAGACCCCTCGGCCGAGGGGTCCTGGCGCAGGCAGCGTGGGCCGCCCGCGCCTATCCGGCCGGGGTCTTGCCGCTGCTCTCGATTACCACCTGGGTGCGCATGTTGGGTCGCGAGTATCGAGGAGGCCCGGGACGGGCGTCAACAGCTCCCCGAAGGTTGACGGTCTTTTCGGGATCCGTGCCTAACCCTGCCGCTCAAACGGCGACAAATCTGTGCACATGCACAGAGGTGCCCCCGTTGGAGGCTCGGAAAGACTCTTTCCTGGTAGAGACGGACTCGACCCCTCGAAAGGACACTCCGATGCGCCGAGCCATCACACTCCTCGCTGCGGCCACGCTCACCATCCTGATGGCCGCCTCCACCGCAAACGCCGCGAACGGGGACTGCCGGCAGATCCGAGGGCAGGACACACCCCTCGATCCGACGGACGACGTCTCCGTCTGCCGCCAGGACACGTGGATCCATCAGGGCGGCGCGAAGCTCGGCAACATCGCGGGGTTCGGCCAGGGCGCGTTCCCGTCGTGGAACACGACGAAGCCCACGCAGTCGGCCCAACAGGGGGCGGGCTCCGGCTATTACGCCAACAGCCTCTTCCATCAGTCCGTCGCCCCGAACGACCCTCGGGCGAGCGCGACGTTCACCGGAACGTATACGGGTGTCCTCGACACCATGGCGGCGGATCTCTACGCATTCGTCTCGCCGGAGCAGACGGTGAACCTCGACATGGGCCTGATGGTCGACGGTGAGTCCGTGTTCCAGACGAACATCGTTCCCGTGAAGCTGTCGTCCACGAGCACCCAGCAGCTCAAGGTCTATCATTTCGTCTTCACGAACATGTACACGGCGCTGGAGAACGCCGGGAAGGCCAACACGCCCACGACCGTCCACTCGATCACGCTGGCGCTGTCCGGAACCTACGTCGCGAACGACAACACGCTGTTCGTGTACGACGCCTCCGAAGTCCCGTCGGGATTCATCTTCAACCTCGAACCCGCCGGCTTCGGCCCCTATGCCCCGCTCGACCTGGCTCCTCCCGAGTAGCACGAAGGATGGCCCGCTGGTCGGAGGCCACGACCCGCACCACCCACCGATCCCGGCCTCGCGCGCGCCACTTCGCGTAGCCACCGAGCAGGACGCCGTCGTCGGCAGGCTGGAGCGGGCTGGCTAGGTGCGGCGACGGGCCGAGGGCTCCATCCAGGGCGGATCCCAGCCGAGGTCGGCGTCGGCCACCACCGTGCCCGGCGGAACGAGCTCGTCGATCGCGTCGAGCGCCGTCTCGTCGAGGCGGATGTCCGCCGCCCCGAGCAGATCCTCGAGGTGCTCCATGGTCCTCGGACCGATGATCGCGCTCGTCACCGCCGGATGCTCGAGGGTCCACGCCAGCGACATGTGCGTGAGGGACAGGCCGGCCTTGTCCGCGACCCGCTCCAGGTCCTCGACCAGGTCGAGCTTGCGCTGGTTGGCGGGGTTCTCCACGTCGTAGCGGTTGAAGACCGGCCGGACGCCCTTCCACCTGGCACCGCGGGAGTCGGCCGGCGCCGCCTGGCCGCGCCGGTACTTCCCGGCCAGCCACCCGCCGGCCAGCGGGCTCCACACGATGACGCCCATCCCGTAGCGCTGCGTCACCGGGAAGAGCTCCCGCTCCACCGTGCGCACGAAGATCGAGTACGGCGGCTGCTCGCAGACGAAGCGCTCCAATCCCCGCCGCTCCGATGTCCACTGCGACTCCACGACGTGGAACCCGGGGAAGGTGGAGCACCCCAGGTAGCGCACCTTTCCCTGGCGCACGAGATCGGTCAGCGCGCCCAGGGTCTCCTCGATGTCGGTGTCGAACTGAGGCCGGTGGATCTGGTAGAGGTCGATGTGATCGGTCTGCAGCCGCCGGAGCGACGCTTCAACCTCCCGCTGGATCCAGAATCGCGTGTTGCCCTGGTCGTTCATGCCGGGACCCATCTGGCCGTGGACCTTCGTGGCCAGCACCACCTGGTCGCGCTTGCCGGCGAGGGCC
>JBHELK010000022.1:0-16666 GCA_046263085.1 Actinomycetota bacterium | reverse complement strand
GCCCTCACGGCCCCGCACCGCCAGGGTGCCGGCCTCGATCTCCTTGTCCCCCACCACGAGCGTGTAGTTCACGCGCATCAGCTCGGCCGCGCGGATCTTCTTGCCCACGGTCTCGCTGCTCTCGTCGACCGTCACCCGCAGCCCTCGCTCCCGCACTCGTGCCGCGAGCTGCTCGGCGTGCTCCATGTGGCGATCCGCCACCGGCACGATCCGGACCTGCTCCGGCGCCAGCCACAGCGGGAACGCGCCGGCGTAGTGCTCGATGAGCACCGCCGAGAACCTCTCGATGGTGCCGAGGATGGCCCGGTGGATCATCACGGGGCGATGGCGCTGGTTGTCCTCGCCCATGTACTCCATGTCGAAGCGCTCCGGAAGCGCGAAGTCCACCTGCACGGTGGTGAGCTGCCAGAGCCGCCCGATGGCGTCGCGGAAGTGGAAGTCCACCTTCGGGCCGTAGAACGCGCCCTCCCCCTCCGCGTCGGTGTACTCGAGGCCGCTCCTGTCGAGGGCCTGGCGCAGCGCCTGCGTGGCATCGGCGGCCATCTTCTCGTCGACGATCGACTGCCCCGGCAGCGTGGAGAGGTTCACCACGGGGTCGGTGAAGCCGAACGTCCGGTGGACCTCGAGCGTGAAGTCGAAGACCTTGAGGACCTCGTCGATCACCTGGTCGGGCGTGCAGATGATGTGGGCGTCGTCCATCATCCCGCCTCGGATCCGGAGCAGCCCGTGCAGCGTGCCGAGGCGCTCGTGCCGGTAGATGTTCGCAAGCTCCGACACGCGCAGCGGCAGCTCGCGATACGAGCGGGTCCGTGACTTGTACACGAGCACGTGGAACGGGCAGTTCATCGGCTTCACGTAGTAGTCGGTGTGCTCGTCCTTCATGGGCGGGTACATGTTCTCGGCGTACTTGGCGAGGTGGCCCGAGGTCTCCCACAACACCGAGCGCGCCACGTGCGGCGTCACGACGAGCTCGTACCCCCGCTCGACGTGGAGGTCGCGGATGTACGTCTCGAGCTCCTTGCGGAACATGCCGCCGCGGGGGTGCCACACCCAGAGCCCCGGCCCCAGCTCCTCGGGGGAGGAGAACATGTCGAGCTGCTGCCCCAGCTTGCGGTGGTCGCGGCGCTCCGCCTCCTCCAGACGATGCAGGTAGTCGTCGAGCTGCTCCTTCGAGGGCCACGCCGTGCCATAGATCCGTTGGAGCTGGGGCCGCTTCTCGTCGCCACGCCAGTACGCGCCGGCGACGGACAGGAGCTTGAACGCCCCGAGCCGGGAGGTGGACGGCACGTGGGGCCCGAGGCAGAGGTCGGCCCATCCGTCGTTGCGGTACAGGCTCACCCGGTCCCCGAGCGCGCCCTCGTCCGCCTCGACTCCCTCGATGATCTCCTTCTTGTACGGCTGGCCCTCGAAGCGCTGCAGGGCCTCGCCGCGGTCGAGCTCTTCGCGCACGAAGGGTTGATCGGCCTTCGCGATCTCGCGCATCCGCTTCTCGATGCGGGGCAGGTCCTCGGGCGAGAGCGTCTGGTCGAGATCGAAGTCGTAATAGAAGCCGTCCTGGATCGGGGGGCCGATCGCGTACTTGGCGCCGGGGAAGAGGTCGCACACCGCCTGCGCCATCACGTGCGCGGTGGAGTGGCGGAGCACGTACAGCCCGTCGGGATCGCCGGCGGCGACGGGCTCGACCGCGGCGTCGGCGTGCGGCACCCACGAGAGGTCGACGAACCGCTCCCCCACCTTCGCCGCGACCGTCCCCGGAGGCAGCGCGGAGCCGATCGGCTCGCCCTCGGGGAGCTCGACCTGTCGGCCGTCGGAGAGGGTCAGACGCGGCATGGCGGCCATCTTATCGACAGCCCAGCAGGGGCCCGGGCGACGGATACAGTTCGGGGGTGGGCGTCGAGGATCGGATCGAGGAGTTGTACGCGCTCCCGCCCGAGGAGTTCGTCGGCGCGCGCGACGAGCTGGCCAACGAGCTCAAGGGCGAGGGCGACCGCGACGGCGCGGCGCAGGTCAAGGGGCTCCGGCGCCCGACGGTCGGCGCCTGGGCCGTCGATCAGGTCGCTGGCGCCCACCCCGCCGAGATCGAGGAGCTCCTGGCAGCCGGGCGAGACCTTCGCGAGGGGCAGCAGCGGGCGCTGGCCGCGAAGGGGCGCACCGACGTGCACGAGCTGGTCGCCAACCGTCGCGCGATCATCGGCCGATTGACCCAGCGCGCCCGCGACACGCTCGAGGGAGCCGGACGTGGTTCCGGATCGCACCTCGACGACATCGCCGACACGTTCCTGGCCGCCTCGATCGAGCCGGACGTCGCCGAGCTGGTCCGGGCGGGCCGGCTGGATCGCGAGCGCAAACCGTCCTCCGACATCGCCGACCTCTTCGGGCTCACGCAGGAGGGATCGGGCGACGACGATGATTCGCCGATCCGATCCGCCTCGGGCGACCCCGTTCAGCAGCGCGCGGCGCTCGAGTCCGCGGAGCGTGACGCGAAGCGAGCCCGCGGGGACGCGGATCGCGCGTCGAAGCGAGCCGAGCAGGCGAAGGAGGCCGCGCGCGCCGCACAGGAGCAGGCCGATCGCCGTTCGGCCGCGGCCGACGAGGCCGAGCGGGAGGCGAAGGAAGCCCGCAAGCAGGCCGATGCGGCCGAGCGCGCGCTCGATCGTCTGCGATCGCGACGCGATTGAGGGCCGGGCGTCCCTCAGCTCTTCTCCGGCAGCACCCGAACCCGTGCGCCGACGCACGCCTGTGGTGGGTCGAAGAACGTCGAGGCGACCCCGTTGGACACCGTCCCGCTCACTTCGATGTGGTCGGTGTGCCGGAACGTCTTCCCATCCTGCTCATAGGTGGTGACGTGGCCGGCGATGTCGTACCGGCCCGGCCGAAGCGTCCGCATCCAGACGGCGATGCGGGCCTCCTTCCCCGGTTCGATCACGAACCCGCTCACGGCCGAGAGGCGTTGAACCGTGCATCCGCGCGCGGGCGGCCACATCCCGTACTCGCCGAGCCGGACCTGAGACGGACCGATGTCGATCCTGACCACCTGGACGACCCTGTCGAGGCCGCCCCCATTGAGCTCGATGCCCTCGATCGTCGCCGGCCGGGACGAGGTGTTGTGCAGCCTCATCGTGAAATCGACCCACTCGGCGCCGACGGGCAACGGTGCCACCACCAGCTCCCGGGTGTCGGCCGGGAACGCGTGGCCGGGGGGCTCGGAGTCGGAGCGGAGCACGAAGAACAGAACGACCGCCGCCACCGGAACGGCGAGGAGGAACCACCACCGTCTCGAACGTCGAGGCGTCATGCCGTCAGCTCGCATCAGGACCGGCTCCGATCGGACGACGTGGATGCTTCGGTTCGACTTCGGAGTGTGGGCGCGGCTGGGATTGAACCAGCGACCTCTCGCGTGTGAGGCGAGCGCTCTCCCGCTGAGCTACGCGCCCTGGACGCGGAAGATTACCACCGCGAACCTGCCCCAATGAGAACGGCGGCGCGTGCCCGCGTCGCGCCGCCGCTCCCGCCGAGCCTCGAATCGGCTCGGACGTCTGTGGCAGAACTGGCGCGAAGTTTGGCACTCAGGGCTTCAGCCAGCAACCGCAAACGGACCCCGGCGGCTACTCGATGCCCTCCTCGATCACGAGGTTCGGCAGCCGGTCGGTCCGCACCGCGAGCTCGAGGATCGAGCGGACGAGATTGCCGGGTGCCCGCAGCACGATCCGTCCGCGGTCGCCCAGCTGCAGGGCGCACCGGATCAACACCTGCAGGCCGGTGGAGTCCATGAAGGTCAGGTCGGGGACGTCGAGCACGATCGTCCCGCCCCGCAGGATCTCGGGGTCCAGGTTCGAGGCCAGCTCCCTGGCGTTGGACATGTCGAGCTCACCGCTGAGACGGAACCCCCGCTCGCCCTCCAGCTCGCTCACCATCAATCGCTTTCCGGGGCGCATGATGGGATTGTCGTTCCCCAACCGCCTCAGCGCTACCGCCTTTGGGGCCTGGTCTGGCAACCCGAGCGGTAGTACCCTTGCCGAACCAAGACATGCTGGAAACATCCGGTCGAATATTCGCGACACGGACGGCGGAGGAACTCAAAGATCTTCGGATCCTGGTGGGGATCCCTGCTGCCGTTCTCGTTCAGGATGCCTCGGGCCGATTCATCTTCGCCAACGAGGCCGCGGTCAGCTCCCTCGCCCTCTCCCCGAAGGACCTCGAGACCGCCGCCGACAGCCTCGCCGACCGCTTCGAGGTCTTCGACGAGGCCGGGACGCCGATCCCCCAGGATCAGCGGCCGGGACAACGCGCCCTCGCGGGCCAGTCGACGACCGGCGTGGTCCTCAGGGTCCGAAGCGTGGCCGACGGCGTCGAGCGATGGGCCACCGCCACCTCCTGGCCGGTGGCCGACGAAAAGGGTGAGATCCAGTACGCCGTCACCATGCTGTCCGACATCACGGAACGGCGGCAGCACGAGGAGACGCTGCTCGAACGACTGGCGTTCCAGTCCGATGCCAGCGAGGCGCTGGCGTCGTCGCTCGACTACTCCACGATCGCCGATCACGTCGCGAAGCTCGCGGTCCCCCACCTCGCCGACTGGTGCATCGTGTACGTCCTGCAGCGCGACGGATCGGTCCGGCGCGTGGCCATGGAGCATCACGATCCCTCCCAGGCGGATCTGGCGAAGGTGGTCGACGAAGAGTTCACGATGAACCTCTCCGCGACCGAGGGGATCCCGAAGGTCCTGCGGAGCGCGCGACCGGAGCTTCATCCCGTGGCGTCGCCGGAGCTGCTCGCTGCCGACGTGTTCGAGTCCGACCGGCTGGTCGAGCTGATCACTCCGCTCGGCATCACGTCGTGGATGTGCGTGCCGGTCGTGGCGCGCGGCCGCATCCTCGGCGCCATCTCCTTCCTCTCCACCGACTCCGGACGGCGCTACGGACCCGAGGACCTGGTGCAGGCCGAGGACCTGGGCCGCAGGGCGGCCACGGCCATGGACAACGCTCGGCTGTACGAGGAGCGCAGCCACATCGCCCGCACGCTGCAGCACAGCCTGCTGCCGCCGCAGCTCCCCGACATCCCCGGCATCGAGATCGCCGCGAGGTACCGGCCCACCGGTGAGGGCAACGAAGTGGGCGGCGACTTCTACGACCTGTTCGAACGCGCCGAGGGCGACTGGGCCCTCGTCATGGGCGACGTGTGCGGCAAGGGGGCCGACGCCGCCGCGCTGACGGGCCTGTCCCGACACACGCTGCGCGCCGCCGCCATGCAGCATCGCGATCCCAGCACGGTGCTCCAGATGCTGAACGAGGCGATCATCGTTCAGGGCACCGGGCGATTCTGCACCGTCGCGTACGCGAGACTCGAGCCGGCCGGGAACCGAAGCAGCGGACGCATCGACGACGAGCGGTTCGAGGCCGGCATGCTCGGACAGCTGCTTCGCGCGCAGCTCGTGCCGGCCACGTGGGTGGCGCCCCACGCCCGCGTCACCCTCGCGTGCGGCGGCCACCCGTTGCCGTACGTGGTCCGTCGTGGCGGACCGATCGAGGTGGTGGGCTCGCCCGGCACGCTCATCGGCATCTACCCGGACATCGACCTCACCGACGTCGAGATCACGCTCGGCCCGGGCGACGCGATGGTGCTCTACACCGACGGGGTCAGCGAGGAGCCCGACCCGGGTGGCGTCAGCGAGACCATGCTCGAGACCGTGCTCCGCGATTGCATCGGCATGAGCGCGGGGGCCATGGCCGAACGCATCGAGCAGTTCGCTGTGGAACGCCAGGAGGGCAGCTCGCGCGACGACATCGCCATCCTCGTCGTCCGTATCGAGCCCTAGTGGGGCGCCACCGCTCGGAGCCGGTAGACCGTCTCGTCCCGCGGGAGCCCATGCGTGCGGAGCACGGGGCGCACGCCGAGCTGCCGCAGGATCCGCCAGACGTCCCGTCCGGTGGCCCCGAGGAACTGGGCCTGCCCGGAGGTGAATCCGAACGCCGCGGAGGAGACCCACACGGCTCCTGACGCGGCCTCGTCTTCGAGCGCCGTGACGCCGGGCTTCGGCCCGCCGCCCTCGACGGCCCGTTTCAGGGCGGCGAATCCGGTCTCGGCGACGTAGCCGTCGTCGGCGAGACGGCCCGCCAGCAGCGGGGAGATCAAGACGCGCCCTCCCGGAGGGATGCGCGCCTCGATGGCCTCGACCGCTCGGCCCCTGGCGCGGGAGAGCTCCAGGCTCGGCGCGACCTCGTGACCGGCGTTCCACGCCAGCAGCACGCCCACGGCTGCCAGCGCCGCCAGGGCCCCGATCCATCGGAGGACCGCGGTCCGCCTGCCGTACGCGCGTGTCCCGGCGCCGGCCATGACCGCGAGCGGCACGAGTCCCATCCCCCAGTAGTCCGGACGGAGGGCCTGGTACCAGGAGGCCAGCAGGAACGCGATCCCCGCGTTGAGCGTGAGGGCCGCAGCGAGGATGGCTCCGATCCGGCTGCGTGTCGCGAGCATCACGCCCCGGACGACCGCTGCGGCCAGGAGCCCGATCGTGAGCGCGGTCACCCCCTCGGCGACGGCCGGCGGGAACCCCCCGATCCCCCACCCGACGAGCGACGAACGGTCGGTCGGCCCCCCGATACCGGGATGCAGCGCCCAGTCACGCATCGCGGATGGCGACCAGCCCGTCGCGAAGCCGGCCGTCACGCCGAACACGACCGCCGCCACCAACGCGGCGGATCCCGCGAACGCACCGAGCGCGCGGACACGAGTGACGCTCGGCTCGAGCGCGAACACGAGCAGCGACGCCGCCGCGAGGAAGGCCAGGTTCGCGAGATGTCCTCCCACGGCGATGCCCCCGGCCACACCGAGCAGCGCGGCTGCCGTCACGCCTCGTTGCCGCACGAAGTGCGCCGCGGCAACCCAGCCGAGCGCGAGCGTGGCCGCGGCCATCCCGTAGACGCCGCCGCTGCCGCCGGCCCGCCACAGGAACGTCGTGGACCCGAGCGTTGCGGCCGCCAACGCCGCAGCGGGAAGGGAGCCGCCGAGCCGCCGGCACGCGACGAACACCCCGGCCACCACCGCGGCCGCCGCGGCCACGGAGCACGCGGCCAGGACGGGCATGGCCCGGCCGCCGTAGCCCATCCCCCGTGCCGCCCGGTATGCGAGGAGCGGCAGCAGGTTGCCCAGCGCGTGCTGCGGGCCGAGCAGGACACGCGCCGGGCCCCGCTGTGTGAGCTCCGCGTACCGGAGCGGGTCGAAGATCCAGTCCGGGTGGAACGTCACCGCGTACACCGTCGCCGCGGCGGCAGCGAGCAGACCCGCGAAGAGGACATCGCTTCGCAGCCACCGGTTCGTCGGCCGCACGTGTGGCGGTACGGCTGCCGTCACGGGGAGCTGAAGCCGGGAGGCGGTGGACGGCACAGCGCCGCGAGGCGGTCGCGCAGCCGGACGATGACCGAGAGCGACCCCTGATCCTGCGCGATGTTCCGAAGCTCGAACGGATCGGTCCGCAGGTCGTAGAGCTCGACCTCACCCGTCGCGTACACGGCGAAGAGATAGCGCTCGGTCCGAACCGCGCAGAAGGTCGGCGGGTCGGGCTGCGTCCGGCCCTCGACGTGCTCGACCAGGAAGTCGCTCCGCCATCGCACGTCGCGTCCGGCGAGGAGCGGCACCAGGCTTCGGCCCTCCGGGGCGTCCGCCTCGACGCCGGCCAGGGCGGCGATCGTCGGCGCGAGGTCGATGTTCAGCGCGAGATGCGGGTCGACGCGGGGGGCGGAGACCAGCCGGTCGTAGCGGATCACGTATGGGACGCGGATGCTCTCCTCGTACGGCACCTCCTTGCGGGTCCACCGGTGCTCCCCCCACGCCAGACCGTTGTCCGAGACGAACACGATCACCGTGCGCCGCAACCGATGCGACACGTCGAGCTCGTGGACGATCTCCCCCACCGCCCGGTCGACGGCGAGGAGCGACTCGTACTGGCGAACCCGGAACGCGTCGACGTCCGCTCGGGTCACGGGGGGCAGCGAATGCATCCACGCCGGCTTGTCCGACACGTCGGCCTCGTCGAAGCTCGGCGGGTCGAACCGCGGCAGGTCGCCGACGGTCACGGTCCCCCGGTCGCGGGGCGCCGGATCGGCCGGCCCGTGCGGCGCGTAGGGGGCGAAGTACAGGAAGAAGGAGCGATCGCTCGAGCGCACGAACGACACCGCCCGGCGCGCCAGCACGTCGGTCGAATAGTCGTCCGCCTGCGATCCGTACCGCCGGATGACCCCGTCGTCGTTCACCGAGTAGTTCCGGTAGTACCCGTGCGACTCGTTCTGCTGGAACGCGAGCCACTCGTCCCATCCCTGCGGCACGGACGTTCCCCGGTAGCCGTTCAGGTACTTGCCGAACAGACCCGTTCGGTACCCGGCGTCGTGCAGCCAGGTCGCCACGGTGGAGGAGTCGTCGAAGCGCTGCGCGCCGCCGAACGGCGGCTGCTCGGTGTACACCCCGGTCGAGTGCGAGTAGCGCCCCGTGAGGATGCTGGCCCGGCTCGGGCAGCACAACGAGTTCACGACGAAGCCGTTGGAGAAGGTCACCCCCCGCTGCACCAGCAGCCGCTGGACGTTGGGCATCCGGGAGAGCGTGTCCCAGCGTTGATCGTCCGTGACGATCAGCACGACGTTGGGGCCGGTCGGGGTGGGCCGGCCGCCCCAGAGCACGGCAACGGCGGCGCCCGCGACGGCCGCCACGACGAGGAACGAAACGGCGACCACGAGGACCCGGCGGGAGCGCATGCGGGCGCCATTCTGGCCGGACCCGGGGCGGAAGGCTCGCACGTCCGAAGTCGGACGATGACACAAACCGGACACTCCCTTGTTGCACCTGCACAAAGGGGACCAAGCTCTCACCCTCGAACCCCCCGTTCCAGACCAAGCTCTCGAAGGGAGAACGACCGTGCGGATCGTCACTCGAGCGGCACTCGCTGCCACCTTTGCATTCGCGTTCCTCTCCGCCCCGGCATCGGCCGATGCCCCGACGATCGACACGTTCGCCGGCTCCATCCCGAGCGGGATCCAGGGAACCGGCGTCTCGCTGTCGCCGGCCGGCGTGGCCGCCGACGCCAACGGCAACGTCTACATCGTGGATGCCGGCGAGGGGCTGGTCTGGAAGCTCGCGCCGAGCGGCATCCTGACCAGGATCGCGGGAACGGGCCTGTACTGCATGCCGAAGGTCGACGGGTCCGACTGGACCCTCCCCGAGAGCTGTCACGCCGACGGCGTTCCGGCCACGGATCGCTTCCTGGCCACTCCCTCGGGCGTGGCCGTCGCGCCCGACGGCGACGTCTTCGTCTCCGAGATGCGCGCTGCGGTCGTCGATCGCATCGACGTGCAGACCGGACGCATCAGCGCGTACGCCGGCACCGGCGTGCGCGGCTTCGACGGCGACGGCGGCCCCGCCACGCAGGCGCAGCTCATGTTCCCGCAGTCACTCGCCACCGACTCGAAGGGCAATCTCTACATCGCCGACGAGGGCAACCAGCGGATCCGGGAGGTTACGCCGGGCGGCACGATCGACACGGTCGCCGGCTGCGGCGACCAGCACTACCCGGACTGCTTCTCCTGGGCCCAGGACGGGTCACCCGTCGACGGCACGCCCATCGGCGTCAACGCCGTCATCAACGGCAACGGTTGGGGCATCGCCGTCGGACCCGACGACAAGCTGTACATCGCCGACGTCGCGCAGATCCTGCGGCTCGATCCCGAGACCGAGTCCTACAGCGTGGTCGCGGGGAAAGCGTGGGAGTACGCGGACAGCCCCGGGCAGGGCGAGGACGGCCCGGCGAGCGACTGGCGGTTCAGCGTCGTCGTGGCCATGGCCTTCGGGCCGAACGGCGACCTGTACGCCGCGGACGGCGGCGGTTCCTACTACCAGCCGGTGAGCCGCATCGACCGTCTGGTGGGCCCCGTCTCGCCCGCCAGCACCGTGAAACACGTTGCCGGGAAGGGAACGGGGCACGGCTACTCGGGGGACGGCGGCCCGGCCCAGGAGGCCCGGTTCGACTTCTCGCAGCCCACCGGGACGTGGGCCGGCCAGGGCATCGCGGTCGCGCCGTCCGGTGACGTCTACGTGGCCGACGCCGTCAACAACCGCGTGCGCCGCATCGACACGAACGGCGTCGTCACGACGGTCGCCGGGAACGGGTACGGCGCGCCGTCCAACGGGTGGGGCGTTCTCAACGACCAGAGCGACTACTACAACGGCTTCCAGACCGGGAACTCCGCGAAGGGTGGGTACTCGGGGGACGGCCGGACGGCCACCACCGCGCAGCTCTACGACCCGGCCGACGTCGCCGTGGATCGCGACGGCAACGTGTACGTGCTCGATGTCTTCAACAACCGCGTGCGACGCATCTCGCCCGACGGAACGATAGCCACGGTCGTCGGCACGGGCTGCGTCGGGCAGGGCGAGAACTGCTACACCTCCCAGGCGAACGGGCCGCTCGGGGACGGCGGGCCGGCGACGAACGCGCAGCTCAAATCGCCGACCGCCATCGCCCTCGATCGCACCGGGACACAGCTCTACATCACCGAGCACTACCGGCAGCGCGTCCGTCAGGTGAACCTGGGACGCGCCCCGTTCACCGTGTATCCGCTGTCGTCCGATCCCATCACGATCAAGCCGGGCGACATCGGCACCGTGGTCGGTCCGGGTGCGGCATCGCAGCAGACGGCAGGGCCGCACGAGATGGCCACCGAGATCGCGCCGAGCGACCTGGAGGGAGTCGCCGGCGCGAAGAACGGCGACCTGGTCTTCTCCGACGCGGCGCTGAACGTGATCATGGAGGTCGACGCGGCGACGGGCCTCGTCACCACCGTGGCCGGCGTGCCCGGGGAGTCGAACTGCGGCATGACCGCGCAGGACACCGGCAACCCCGGCGCCGCGACCCGCCTGTGCGGGCCGGCGGACCTCACGTTCGGCCCCGACGGCAACCTGTACTTCACCGAGGCCGCGGAGTGGGCGGTCGGAGAGTCCCTCACCCACGGATGGACCGACTACGCCTACGCGAGCGCGTCACAGGTGCGCAAGATCGACATGTCCTCCCCGCTGCACGTCACCACGCTGCTCGCCGGCCAGCAGGACCCGGGCTTCAGTGGAGACGGAGGGCCGGGGCCGGCGGCGACGCTCGCGTTCCCTCATGGCATCGCCGTCGCACCCGACGGATCGGTGTACGTGGCCGACACCGGGAACAACCGGATCCGCCGGATCGCGCCGAACGGCACGATCTCGACCATCGCCGGCAACGGGCAGTGGAAGGACTTCTACGACGTCGACGGCTGCAACCTGGCCGGCGATGGTGGCGCCGCGAACGCCGCGCAGCTGTGCGCCCCCCTGGGGATGGCGTTCGGCCCCGACGGCACGCTGTACATCGCCGACTCCATGAACAACCGGATCCGCACCATCACGGGCCTCGCCTGATGGCGAGAGCGCCGGTCCGGGGCGCCGCCATCGGCGGCCTCCTGGCGCTGCTCCTGACTGCGCCGGCTTCGGCGGGCGTGGCCACCGCAGCTCGTTCTGGAGGCGCGGACGCGATCGTGCCCGCGCGGGCGTCCTCCTCCCTGCCGGCCGTCGCCGGAGCGATGGCCTCGGGCGGCCCCTCGATCATCGAGTCCTATCGCAGGCTCGAGCGCGGCACGCTGCCGAAGCACTCGATCCTGGCTGCCACCACGCCGTCGCCCCTCGCCACGGGCGTGTCGGTGACACTCTTCACCGCCGACGTCGACGGAGACGGCGTGCAGGAGCTCGCCCAGGTCCGGGGAACCGCCTCGAACCCGAAGATCGCGGTGACCGACGGAGGGACCGGCGTGCCCCGATGGACGTACGCGACGGGCACCACGTTCTTCTCCGTCTTCCCGGTCCCGGACGCCTCCGGCGCGGCGGATCTGCTGGTGTTCGACGGGGCCTCCTGGAGGGTCCGCGTCCTCGACGGCGCCACCGGGACGATCCTGTGGACGAGATCGCTGCCCGACGCCGACTTCGTCGGGTACTGGGGCGTCTCTGCCGCGCCGGGCGGCGGCGACATCGTCATCGGCGGGTACCACACGGACGCTCCGCTCGTGAACCGGCTCGACATCGAGTTCCACTCCCTCGCCACCGGAGCGCCGACCGGCACGTACGAGCTGCGCGGTGAGGGTGACTATCCATCGGCGGCGCTCGCGGGCGACCTCGACGGCGACGGCGTGGGCGACCTGTTCGCGTACACGCCGATCGACACGTACAGCGCGGGCGCCGCGGGACTGTTGAGCGCCGTCGGCGCGCGCGGAGCCACCACGACGTGGACGGTTCCCGTGGCCATGCCCGTGACCGACTTCGTGTGGCTCACGCCGAGCGCCGACATCACCGGCGACGGCAAGCTCGATCCCGCGCTCCTCGCCGAGTGGGACGACCCGACGTCCGGTCTCCCGGCTCGGGACACGGTGAACGTCTTCGATGGCAACGGCCCGGGCGGGCCGGCCGGGTCGATCACGCAGGTCGACCTGAACCAGATCGCGCAGGCTGTGGTCGTGGGCGGAGACGCCGCCGGACGCGACCTCATCTTCTCCGGCGCCATGTACAACCTCACCGACGGCTACGGCTTCGTCGATTTCGAGGCCATCGGTCGCGGCGGACGGGTCTGGGAATCGCGGCCCTCCTACGGCACGTCCTACGCCAACTTCGGCGCCGCGTGGTGGCCCGACGCCCGCGACCTCAACGGCGACGGGCTCGCGGATGCCCTCATCGACCTGGGATCCGCCGAGATCGGCTACGACCGCGTGGTGGCCGTCGATCAGCGCGGCGGCGCGGCGCTCTGGACGCAGGACGCAACGGCGGGCGCCTTCGCCATCCCGGCCCTCGCGGATCTGAGTGGCGACGGAGGAGCCGACGTCCTCTCCGGACTCACCGTCTCCCATCCGGCCTCGACGCAGACGAGATTCTCGTTCGGTGCCGTTAACGGCAGCAGCGGGGCTTCCCTGTGGTCGCACGAGCGGCTCCTCGCCGCCGGCGGGCAGACCTGGTCGCTGTACGCGATGGGTGGCCGGTTCGACGCTTCGGGGCAGCAGGACGTGGTGGTCGAGTACGACTTGGGCGGTTCCGGCCGTCACCTCGCCGAGAGACTGCACGGGCCGGACGGCACCGTGATCTGGCAGGACCCGGCCTAGCCTCTGTCGCGCTCCATCTGCTATAGCTGGAACGTGAGCAGGCGATCGATCGGGTTCCCTGGACTGCTCCTCCTGCTTGCCGCAGCGTGCGGCGGCGGAGGAGGCAATGAGACACCCACCGCCACCCCGGCGGCGGGTGGCAACTCCATCGACGTCAAGATGCAGGAGTTCGCCTTCGTTCCGTCCGGGATGGCTCAGCGCGGCGCGCTCACCATCAACTTCTCCAACGTCGGGAAGCAGTCGCACATGGCCGTGATCGGCCGGCTCGATGCCGGCAAGACGGTGGCGGACGTGCAGAAGCTTCTCACGAGCAACAGCAACAGCAACCCCAAGTGGTTCCACAACTCCCCCGCCGACGATCCGCTGATCACGCCGGGCGAGTCCTCGGGCATCACGATCCACGCCTCGAAGCCCGGCACGTACGTGATGCTCTGCTTCGTCACCGACCCGAAGACGCACAAGCCCCACGCGTTGCTGGGGATGCTGGGGTCGTTCGAGGTGGCAAACTCGGGCTCCGCGGCATCGGCTCCCAAGCCGGACGCGACGTTCACGGTGACCAAGACGAAGCTGAAGACCGAGAACCTGTCCGCGGGCGAGAGCGTGATCGACGTGACCGGCGTGACGGACAACCGGCAGTTCATCATCATGCAGCTGGACAAGGGCAAGACGTTCAAGGACCTGTCGAACTGGTTCAACAAGGGGATCGGCAATCCGCCCGCCAGGATCTTCGGCGGAACGAGCATCGCCGGCGGGGCGACCGGGATCGCCACCTTCGATCTCAAGCCGGGGACCTACACCGCCGTCGTCGCACCCGCCGGCAAGGGCAAGCCCCTCACCGCCACCTTCAAGGTCACGTAGCCGCGACGGATCGCTGAGCTGCCGGCGATCGGAGCGTTCCGCAGGCCGTCAGATTCCATCTCTCGTTGAGCGCGCTGTTCTCTTCACTCAACCGTTGAACCCGTTCCCAGTTCTGCGTAACAGAATCGGTATCGCCTGTCCTCGCCGACTCGATGACAGCCCGCAGCGCAGGCTTCTCGCGCTGGACGATGCCGACGAGCTGATCGAGGAAGGGGCGGTCTGAGGCCGAGACTTGCCACGAGCGAGCTTTCGCGAGGATACGATCCGCCGCGGTCAGGAACACGTCGGCAAACTGGCCGAGGAATCTCGCTGCCTCGATGGTCATCCTCCCGGCTTGCAGATCGTTCGCGGCCTTCGCCGAAGGTTGCGGGATGTGGCCAGTGGTTGCCGCAGCCTCCTGACGACACAAGGTGTTGAGCTTCGCCACCAAGTCCGAGGAAGGTTCCGGACTTCCGCTGCAAGCCACGAGGAGCACGAGCCCGATCGCAACCAACCGATGTCGCTCGCCTCTCATGGTGGGCCTCCCATCGCCCCTGAGCCTGGCACACCCTGGCATCTGATTCAGCGGGAAGCCGGCATTCACTTGTGCAACTGCACGAAGGACCCGGCTTCTCCCTTGTGCATCTGCACGCAGGAGTCGTTCATGGGCCGGCGAATGCTGATCCTCTACGCAGTTTGAGGTCGCGGACTTCCCCGGCCTGGAGAGAGGAAGCAGGCATGAGAGCTCGAATCGCGACACTCGGAGCCATTGCGCTCGTCATGGCGATCCCGTTCCCCGCCTCCGCGCAGCCGATCTGTCAGCAGGTGCCGGTGGTCAACGACCGGTGCCCCACCTGGGTCGCGACGTACGACGTCCCTGACACGAACGGCAACCACCAATTCGACGAGGCCGTGGACGTTGCCGTCGATCCCTCGGGTTCTCGGGTGTTCGTGGTGGGCGGGTCGACGGCCGGCGGCCCGGGAGCGGACGTCCTGGCCCTGGCCCCGGCATCCGGGCAGACCCTGTGGCGTACGACGATCCCCCAGGCCAGCGACGGCGTCGGATACCGGACCCAGCTGGCGTTGGCGCCCGATGGGTCGGCGCTGTTCCTCGTGACCACGGCCGACACCGACATCCTTGTCACTGCGCTCGATCCCGATTCGGGCCACGTCCGGTGGGCCAGGACGTACGACGGGCCCGAAGGCGGCGCCGACGTCGCCCGGGACGTTGCGGTGTCCCCCGACTCGAGCCAGCTGTACGTGACCGGATCCACCGACGCCAACGGAGGAGACCTCCTTCTGATCGGCCTCTCGACTTCCGATGGCAGGCTCCTGCGGAATCTCGAGTACGGGAGCCCGTACAACCCCCTTCGGGGCTGGGATACCGGGTACGCCGTGGCGGTCAGCCCCGATGGTGGCCGGGTGTACGTGGCCGGGAGAAGCGAAGGAGCCAGCAACCTTCAGGGCACCAACTTCGATCTGATCACGCTGGCCCTCGACGTTCCCCGGGCCCACGACGGTCCCCACGGCACCGTTTCGAGCCCCGCGTGGACATGGGTCCGGCGGTTCACTGCCGTCAGGAACGCGGGCGTGTCCGGGCGGGTGGGCATCGCCGTCTCGGAGGACGGATCTCACGTCGTGACCTCGGGCGAGGGCTTCAACAACTTCTGGACGGTCGGATACGCCGCGCCGGGAGGGACGCAGCAGTGGTCGACGGAGCTCTCCGGCACGCCGCTTTCCCAGGGCTGGGTCAGCACGGCCGACGAGTCCCTGGTCCGAGTCGACCGCGGTCGGGTGTTCGTGGCCATCACCAAGGCCCTGGATCCAGGACCCCTGCTCGCCTCCTACGACCTGGCTACCGGCGATGAGCTCTGGACCGCCCGATACCCCGCCGGCCCGCCGCTGGGATCGGCAGACATGGTCGTGTCCCCCGATGGGAGAACGGTGTACACCCTGGCCTCGGCCCTCGATGCCGGCTATGGCGCATCCCTTGCCGCCTTCGACGCCGGGAGCGGCAGCCAGCTCTGGGTGGGCAGGTTGAACTCTGCCACCGATCGGATCTTCGGATACGCCCTGGCGATCTCGCCGTCGGGACACGCTCTGTTCGCCGCGGGCTCCATCGAGACACCGGAGGTCGAAGGCCAGGATTTGAAGTGGACGAGCGACCTCCTGACATGGTCCGTCGCTACCTGCCAATGCTCATCGAGTGATTCACACCCTCGGCCGGATCTCCTTGCTCCGTGAAGCTGACCGCGCCGTCGTCATCGACGTCATGAACCCTCGAATAGAAGGCAACGGTTGCCCCTCGAGCCGCTGAGGCGACGAGTCCAACCACGATGGTGGCCGTGATCGAGACGAGGAGATTGAAGTCGAAGGACCGCAGGCCTCGAGCGAGACCGAAGAGGGCCAGGGGCGGGGCGACGACGTACCAACCGGACCGCGGCCACTTGGACCTGATCATGCCGATGCCGATCCGCAGGGCCTCGGTCACCTTGTACGTCGAGAAGGCGAGCGCGGGAGTCACGAACGTCAGGAGGAAATCGACGCCCATTGCTGTGCCCGTGAGCACGAGAACACCGAAACCAGATGGCCGAGCTCGCCCATCCCGAACGAACACGGTGAGGAGTGGCATGAAGACCGCCAACACGAGCAGTCCCAACTTCAGATAGCGCCAGATGAAC